>NZ_JASVVV010000006.1 GCF_030287405.1 Halalkalicoccus sp. NIPERK01
TCTTCGGCGACCTGGCGGAGCGTGGAGGTGATCGAGCTGTCGCCGTCGTTGTCGGCGCCGGCCTCGACGACGTTCACCACATTCGAGTAGTCCGATTCGTCGATCTCGGAGTCCTCGCCGTCGTCGGATTCCCCCTCGGCGTCGGTCTCGCTCCCGAACGTCGCGGGTTCGCCGTCGATCGTGACGTCGACCGGAGCGCTCGTCTCGAAGTCGGTGACCTCGCCCGTGAAGGCGTACGAGTCGGGTTCGCGCGTCGTGCGACCCGTCACGCGCGAGCCGTCGACCGAGTCGTAGTCGTTGATCGTCCCGTCGTAGGCGGTGGACTTCTCGACGTCGCCGGAGACGCTGAACTCGTAGTAGGCCGTCGTTCCCCGACCACAGACGGTGATCACCGTCTCGTCGTGGTCGGCGGCGGCCGCCGAACTGAACAGCGGGAGGGCGGCGGCCCCTGCGATCGCTCCGAGGTAGCTACGTCGGCTAGTACTAGTGACAAGTTTGCGGTCCGCACCGTGTTCTGCATTCGCCATGTGAGATTATCCTATCACATCAGCGTTTGATATAAATAGATCGCGATATATTATTTCACTAAATATAAGATACGAAAAAATATGTGATTGGGCGGGATGGACGCCTCATCACCGCGCCGGGGCCGGGATTGTTAGAGGCAATACGTGGCGGCCCGCCGTCAGTTGATGACGCCGTCGGGATCGTAGTCGACCTCAAGGGGGCCGTCCCGGAGGGTGACGGCGAGACCGTCGATCGACTCGAGGTCCACCTCGTGCCCACACGGGCCGAACCTGACCTCGACGTGGAAGTCACGGAGGACCGCTCGCCGGAGGGAGTCGCTCTCGTAGCGGGCGGCGTCGACCGGCGGCGGGGCGATGACCGCGTCGAACGTCGCGGACGACCCGCAGTGGGGGCACGTCTCCACGCCGGACAACCGCGTCTCGATGCGCGGACGCTCGCGTTCGGCGACCGCACCGGAGAGTTCGTGGCTCAGTCGGTTCAGGTTAATTATCATTTCACCAATACCTTTCGGAGAGCTTCGATGAGTAGTAACAAATATCTTTTACCTTAATAACTAGGTGTTTTATGGTTGCGTTCTCGACCCTCTCGCTGGACGGATCGAACGGCGGTCCTCGGGTGACGAGGCCGGTCCCGCGAGACGTCGGGGTCGGCGGGGCGAGGGCGGGCGGACGGGGCTAGGCCGTGGGATCGGGCGTGATTACCGCCCGCACATCCGTTCGAACCGGCGGCCGTAGATCCGTGGCCGGCCCTTCGTCCGGGAGTGACGGGCCCGTGTCGGAACGGTCGAGGCACGCGTCGACGCCGAATCGGGGAGCGGGCCGCGGGGCATCGTCCTCCCCCGTCGTGGGCGGTGCGCGCCCGAACCGCCGGGGTTCCGCCGGTTCGCGTCGTACAGCCGGCGGACCCGCAGGTGGGTCTCGAGCAGTCGGACCCGGAAGGCATCGAGGGCGGCGTCGAGGCGCTGTTGGAGCGCCCGTTGCCTGCTCTCGGCGGTGAACAGCGCGTTCGCGGTTTCGTCGACGACGGACGTCCCGCCCGCGTCCTCCTCGTCCCCGAGCGCGACCGCGATCTCGGCCTCCAACTCCTCGCTCTCCGTTCGGAGGGCCGGAACGTCGACCGCCTCCCAGAGCTTCCAGAGGTCGATCGCCTCGTGGAGTTCGGCGAGGTCGACCGCCTCCGTGGCGTCGCCGGTTTCGAGCGCGTCCGCGAGCTTCTCGACCTCGATGGCGTCGGGGAGTTCGTCGCCGTCGATCGCGTCCGGTAGTCCCTCGAAGTCGACCGTCTCGATCACGTCGATCGCCTCCTCGACGACCGTCCAGAGCGTCTCGGCGAGTTCGACGACCTCCTCGTCGTCGCTCTCGGCGACGATCGCCGACGTGAGCGCTTCGAGGCGTTCGGACAGCGTCTCGATCAGTGCCGGAAGCCGGGCGAGCGTGACGGGGTCCGACGATGGGTGAGTCATGATTTGTCGCCCCAGCCGCGGGGAGCGACGTCCCTACGCCGGGAGCGACGAAGAACGGTTCGCCTGCGTGGACCGGCCGCTGCGGGAGCGATAGACCGGTATCGAGATCGAAACGAAGGGATGCCGAGACGGAGCCGAACGGTCGCGATCGCTGCCGACAGCCGGCTACGACACCGACAGAACGCTGACCTCGTCCCCGGTGATGGCGACCTCGTAGCCGGCGTAGCGGAGCGTGAGGTGGTACCGTTCGTCCCGGTTCGCCGGCGAGAACAGCGCGTCGAGCGAGTCGGTATCGACGGTCTCCGCGATCGGCTCGAGATCCAGCACCGAACAGCCCTCGACGGTGGCGACGGCATTACAGACGGCTTCGCAGGCGGTCTCGTCGCTGCTCATCGAGTACCGGAAGGCGTCGGTCGGTTCGGTCCGCGGTTCGTGGGTCGGTGTCGGGCGTGGGTCTGTTGCCATTGTCGGGGGTACCGTGGGCTGTAGGGGGCGTCGGAACGGCTCAGTCGACGGGGCGGGTGGCGGGGGGCGAGCGCGACTCCACCCTCGGTGCCGGTTCGGCCGGGTCCGTCTCCGCACGCGCGGTGGAGACGATCTCGTGGCCGGTCTCGACGTGGTGGGAGATCGCCCGCTTGGTCGCCTCGTATCGGGAAGCGCCGAACCCTCCCCGGGAGGGCCACTCACAGTCGCGACAACGAAACGTGTTCTGCTCCATTCGTCCGCCCATCGGCACGCGAGGCTCATATCCCCACTGAGTAGATATCTAACCCCCGATCCCCGAAGGGGGTTAGATAACTAAATCCCCGGCTATTCCTCGTCGAACAGCAGTTCGAACAGGATACGTTCGCCCGCCCGGATGTGACGGCTCACCGTCGGCTGGGAGACGCCGAAGACGTCGGCGAGTTGCTGGGCGGTGATCCCCCGGGGCCACTCGAAGAAGCCGCTGACGGTGGCCGCCCGGAGGACCTCCTCCTGGCGCTCGGTCAACAGCGCGTTGAACGCGGCCTCGAACTCCCCCTGGGTCGTGATCGGGTCGTCGCGCTCGCGCTGGGCGAGCAGTTCGACCTCCGCGTAGCGCTCGTCGAGGAGGTCGATCACCGAGCGGACGGCGGCCGTTCCGGGGATCCGAACGACGACCCGCTCGCCGTCGGCCCCCGACGCGAGCGTGCGTGGGAACACGCCGTGATCGACCAGCGAAAACAAAAACGCCGAGTCGGTCAGCGTACACGCAAAGAGGCGGTCGTCGCCCTGTTCGCGGACGAGCGTCACCGTCCCGATCGAGTCGCTCTCCCCGGCGAGTCGTTCGACCCGGTCGGGATCGACGCCGGGGATCGTGACGAACACCCGCGGCGTGCCGTCGGCCCGGTAGACGGTGTTCTCGAACTCGATCGTGAGGCCGTGCTCCCGGACGAACGCGAGGACCGGGTCCCCGGGGTCGCGAACCCGGAACTCGAGGTCGATCGAGCGGTCGCTGACCAACGCCCGCTGGCGGTCGAGCGCGGCCAACGCGTAACCGATCGCCTCGCCGAGTTCCGTGAGGACGCTCCGCTCGGTCTCGTCGAAGGCGCCCGCCTCGTCGGCGTAGAGGTTCAACACGCCGTAGATCGAGTCCCGGTGGACGATCGGGATCGAGATGCTCGCCCGGTAGCCCCGTTCGAGGGCGGCCTGTCGCCACGGCTCGAACGGCGGGTCCGAGTAGAGATCGTTCTGGACGTGGGGTTCGTGGGTGCGAAACGCCCGGCCGGCCGGTCCCTGCCCGGTCCGGCGCTCGTCGGCCGTCACCGTGACCTCCTCGAGGTAGCCCTCCTCGACGCCGGCGAACGCCTCGGGCGTGATCTCGTCGGTGGCCGGGTCGTGGGTCCCGATCCACGCGAACCGGTACGGGTCGGCGTCGGCCAGCCGTTCACAGACCGACTGGACGACCGCCTCGTGCGTCGGGGCCCGCGTCAGCTCCCGGAGGATCCCCCGGATGACCTCGTTGAGCCGATGGACGCGCCTGAGGGCCGCGTTCTTCTCCTCCAGACGGTCGGTCTGCTCGCGCAGCGCCCGCTCGCGGTCGACCCGGTCCAGCGCGGAGGTCGTGTTCGCGGCGAGGATCTCCGCGATCGAGACGTCCGACGCGGCGATCGCGCCGGGTTCGTCGTCGCCGGCGATGAGGACGCCGTGGTCCCCGAGCGGGAGGATGATCGCGCTGCGAAGCGGCGTCTCCTCGCTCGCGAGGTCGTCGTGGATCGACGGCTCGCCGTCGACGAAGACGCGCCACGGGACGTTGTGCCGGGTGTCGAACAGCCGGTGACCGACGGCGGGCGAGTCCTCGCCGCCGATGGGTTCGAGATAGCCCGTCTCCGGGTCGTAGAGCTTGATCGACGCGATCGGGAGCGAGAGCGTCTCGTCGGCCGCCTCGATCGAGATGCGGCTGACCTCCTCGACCGTCTCGGCCGTCGTCAGCTCCCGCGAGAGCGTGTTGAGCGTCTCGAGTTGGCGCTCGCGCCGCCTGCGGCCGGTGACGTCACGGAAGTAGACCGAGAGCCCCGTCTCCGAGGGGTACGCGTGGACCTCGAACCACGCCGACAGCGGCGGGAAGTACTCCTCGAAGTCGACCGGCGTCTGGGTCTCCATCGCGCGGCGGTACTCCTCCTCGAAGGCGGTCCCGACGGCCCCGGGGAACCGCTCCCAGATGTCCTCGCCGATCAGGTCCCGTCCCTCGGGGTTGATGAGTTCGTCCGCCCGCTCGTTCAGGTAGGTGAATCGCCACTCCGAGTCGAGGCCGAAGAAGGCGTCGGTGACCCGGCCGATCAACTCGCCCAGTTCTGACTGGAGGCGTTCGCGCTCGGAGACGTCGCGGACGATCCCGGTGAAAAAGCGTTGGCCGGCGTGTTCGAACCGCCCGAACGAGACCTCGATCGGGATCGTCGACCCGTCCTTTCGACGCCCCTCTAGCTCGGCGTGTCCGGACTCGTCGCCCTCCTCGGCGTCGATGTACCGCCTGAGGCCGGCGACGTGCCCGTGGGCGTCGGCCCCGGCCGCGAGGGTTTCGATCGGCTCGCCGACCAGTTCCCCCGGTCGGTAGCCGAAGACGTCCTCGACGGCCTCGTTGACGAACCGGATCGTGCCGGCGGCGTCGGCCGTGACGATCACGTCCGAGGCGGCGTGCGTCAGCGCCCGGAGGTGGGCGCTCGACTCCTCGACCGCGTCGAAGCCGGCGACGGCCCGCTCGATCCGGCGGGCCAACACCGTCGGCTGGATCGTTCCCGGCCGGTGGACGTACTCGTCGATCCCCCGCGAGAACGCCTCGCGCGCGATGGAATCGTCGTCGCGGTCCGTGACGAGGACCGTCGGCAGGCCGTACTCGGCTTCGATCGCCGCGAGGAGGTCGATCCCGTCTCCCTCGGGGAGGTCGTACTCGCAGACGACGCAGTCGACCCCGGCGTCGAGTCGCGCGCGTGCGTCAGCGGCGGATTCGGCGGTCAGGACCGAGAGATCGGGGTTCTCGCGCTCGAGCGCGCCGACGCCGTGCGTGGTCCGGTCGGGGTCCACGTAGAGGACCGAGACGGGGTCGGCCATCGATCACTCGACGCCGATGCGACCCGACGAATCGAGACGGGGGAATGGATCTCCGAGGGGCGGTCGTGGCTCCCGGTGGCTACGCTGCATGCGGGGGCGTACGACGCCGCACAGTAAATGACTTGTTCAGGACTGGGAACCATTACTCGGGCGCAACGAGGGGGAGCGCGGGCGTCACGGAACGCCGACGAACTGGTGTCGCCGGTAGAGGTAGTAGACCGCGACGACGAGGCCGACGAAGGGGGCCGCGAGGAAGTTGAGCAGGCCGACCAGCCCGTAGAGGATCGGGTCGGGCGACCACTCGGCGGCCGACTCGGCCAGTTCGGCCGCGTCGAGGTACAGCGCGACCGGGAGCATGACCGTGAGGACGAGGCCGACCAGCGCGTAGACCGTGGCCGCCCCGACCGCGAGCGCGACGACGGCGACCGCCACGGGGCCGACGAACCCCGGGTCCTGCCCCGCCGTCACGAACCCGAGGGGCGCGAACACCACCAGCGCGAGGAGCGCGAGCGGGACGGCCAGCAGGCTGAAGACCGGGTAGGCCGCGATCCAGTACCACCACCGCGAGTCGTCGCCGGACTCGGTCGGCGGCTCGCGGCGGGGGCGGTCCGTTCGTGACGAGGTCGGCTCGGCGCGGTCCATACCCTCCCTAGGCGTCGAACGGACATAACCTCGACAGGTGCGTGATCGAATACGACGGGAGGGTCCAGGACCGTCAGCGGGGGTGGACGAATGGCCCGACGCGCCGGTCGGGGCGTGTGTCGGCTACTCGCCGTTCGTGAACGTCGTGGTCGACCCGTCTGACCACTCGAGGGTGGTCGTCCCCTCGTCGGTCGACACCGACTGGATCAGCGTTCCGAAGTTCGCGGGTTCGTCGATCGCCGGGGTGGTGACCATCAACTCGGCCCCCGCAAAGCCGTCCAGTTGCTCCCCGTCGAGCGGCGGGATCACCGGTTCGGCGAGGGGATCGTCGACGTCGACCTCGTCGGGGTCCTCGTCCGCGTCGACGCCCTCCTCGACGGCCTCGACGGGTTCGCTGATCCCGGCGCTGACGACCTCGATCGTCGTGTCGCTCAGCAGCTCGACCACCCCTTCGGGCGCCATGTCGCTGGGCTGGTGGACCGTCGCGTTGAGCCGGCCGTTCTCCTCGTCGGCGTGGAGGACGACCTGCACGTCGGGGTTTGCGAGGTCGGGGATCGACGCGTCTTCGAGCGGGTCGGCAAAGCAGTGTAGCGCCATCGATCCGGCCGGCCCCATGTCGCTGTCCGGGACGATGATCACGGTGTCCTCGCCCGCGGAGTCGGTCATGTCCGTCCGGCCGACGATCCAGCCGGGGCGCTCCTCGATGGGCACCTGATCGGAGCGGTCGGGCAGCGGGTGACACCGGTCGGCGAACTCGCGCGGTTCCTTTCGGACCCGGAAGATCCCCCACAGGCCGGCTTCGAGCAGGCGGCGCTGGAGCGTCTCCTGGTAGATGAAGTCGCCGGTGCTCCCCGCGAGGCCGCCCGCCCCGCCGAGCATGTCGAGCCGGAGGCCGAGTCCGACGCCGAAGCGGTCGTCGACGCCGATGGTCGGCGACCCCTCGACGGGGGGGTTCGACAGCAGTTCGCCCGGCGGGTTCCGCTCCGGGCCGACGAACCGCGGCCACTGGTGATCCGAGAGGTGGAACCGGAGGCCGCGGGACTTCCCGGTGGAGGTCTGGACCTGGAACGCGACCGGATCCCCTTTGAACGCGTTCAACACGGGCGTCGCGGGGTCGCCGTGGACCTCGGAGTTATAGACGAGGTGCTGTTCGTCGCTGTTGCGCTGGAAGCGCCGGACGAACGGCTCCGCGCGGTTGTTGATCGCGCCGAAGCCCTGGTCCTCCGCGTCGCCGATCTGGTTGCACGGCGCGTCGGGGTCCTGTTCGGGATCGTCCGGATTGACCGGGACGACGCAGCTATCGGGGTCCTCGCGGTTGATGATGTACCGCCCGGTGCTGAACGAGAGGGTGAACTCGCGGAAGTCCGACGTCGGCTGAATGTCGGTAACTCCAGCCTGAGCCCCTGTGGCCCCGCCGTCGGCGTTCCCGGGCATCTTGACCATCGCCTCGGGCAGAGACGCCGCCGGCGTGCCATCAGAGGCGTCCGAGAGCGGTTCGGCCGTGCGCGGCGAGAGCCACTCGGTCCCCGCGGGGCTGATAACGAGCGAGCCGAACGCGCCGTGGTGGCGGTTGCTCCGGACGTCCGCCATGTCCCACAGCACGCAGTTGTCGAGCAGTTCGTCGGCGAACCACCGGTAGGTGATCGAGTCGCCGGGTTCGATCGTCTGGTCGAAGTTGAACCCGACGGTCGCGCCGTCCGAGCCGTTGATGTCGTAGGTGATCTGCTGGGGGTGCAGCGAGATGCGCTTCGAGCGGTCCCAGTCCCGGATGATCCGCATCTGCGGGTGGTCGTGGTCCTCGTCGAACTCGTCGAGGTCGTTTGTGAGTTCGACCTCGATGCACTCGCCCTCGTTCGCCCGCAAGACAAGTGGTGTCGGCGGCCGTCGCCCGCACTTGATGTCCTCGACGTGCTCGTCGAGCGCGAACACGATCCCGTGGGGGTCGTGATCGCCGTACTCGTTGAACTCGATGTCCAGGTTGAACGCCGTGACCTTGTACGTGCGGACGGGTGCGTCCTTCGCACACGGCTGGCCCGGCTCGGGCGCCTTCGGGGGGATCTCGCCGACGTTCTCGTTCCGCCGGAACCGTTTGTCCGCCGGGAACTCTCGGTCGGCGTCCTCGGGGTAGACCAGCCGCCAGAGCTGGCCGAGATCCTTCCAGCGGTCGGTGAAGCCGGCCCAGTGGCCCATTTCGCGGAGTTCCTCTTTGGTGATCCGCTCGTCGGGCGCACCCTGATCGGGGAGCGGTTGCAGGTGGTCGACCTTCGCGTCGAAGACGCGGTGCATCCCCCACATCCCCGTCCAGAGGTCGTCGTCGACGGCCGACCCGAAGAGGTGGTCGTGGACCGGAAGCCCGTCCGGGTTGTGCAGCATCTCGAACTCCTCCTGCTCGGCCAGATCCATCTCGAAGGTGAACACCTCGGAGGTGCCAATGACCTGCGAGACGCTGAACTCCGGGTTCAGGTTCCGCGCGTCGAACCGGTGCATGTGGTGGAAGAAGTCGTGCTGTTCCTCGTAGGCGCCCTGGAACAGCCGGATCTTGATCGTGTCCTCGGGGTACGTCTCGAGGACGGGCGTCTCGGGGTCGCCGTGGACCGCGGAACTGTGGACGTACGCCGGGTCTGGGTCGTTGCGGTTGTAGTACGGGGAGTTGCGGTAGTTGATCGCCATCGTCCCCTGGTTCTCGTTGTGCTGGATCTGGTTGGTGATGAAGTCGCCGTCCCGGTCACGGAGTTGGGCGAAGTCGTGGTAGTGGAGACACTGCTCGCGGTAGTCCTCTCCATCCGGTTGTTCGATGATCGCCTGCGCGCCGGCCTCGATCTTCTCGCCGGTGTAGGGGTCGCGCCAGACCGAGCCCTTCGGTTCGACGATCAGTCCAGCGAACGAACCGTGCATCACGTCGTCGATGCCCGAGATGTGGTCGTGGAAGAAGATCGGTCCCTCCTCGTCGGCGTACCACCGGTAGGTGCGTTCCTCGTTGGCGGGGGTCTGCTGATCGTAGTTGTATCCGGTCGCCAGCGAGTCCGAGCCGAGCAGGTCGAACCCGACGAAGTGGGTGTGGATGGAGATCGACCGCTCGGTCTCGTTTTTGAGGGTCAACTCGATGCAGTCGCCGACGTTCGCGCGGATGAACAGCGGCTCGGGGTTCATCTTCCCCTTCCGGACGAGGTCGGCGTGCTTCTCGAGGACGTAGACAACCCCTTCAGGATCGTGTTCGCCGGCGTCGTTGTAGACGATGTCGGTGTTGAGGGCGACGATGGTGTACTCGCGCTTGGGCGCGTCTTTGTCGACACACGGGTCGGCGTACGGCGCGACCGGGAACACCCCGTCGAGGACCTCCTCCTCGGTGGGCGTCGGCTCGCGGTCGTCGGGACGCTCGGGCGGCCTGAAGCCCTGCTCGCCGGGGATGAACTCGGGGAACCCGACGCCGTCGGGCGGAACGAGGTCGCCGGTGTTCGGCAGGGGCTCGAGGTCCTTCTGTTCCTTGTCGTGGATGCGCATGATCCCCCACATCCCCTCGCCGTAGTGCGGGAAGAGGTGACAGTGAAAGAGCGTGTCTCCCGCGCTCCCGTGGACGTACCCGGCACCGACCTCGAACGCCTCCTCGAACGTCATCTCGGGACGGACCGTGGTCGCACCTTCGACGTCGCCGTGGCCGGCAATGAAGTACGCCTCGTAGGTGGCGCCCAACCCCACCGTCTGGGCGTCGATCGTGTCCGCGTCGGTCCGCGGCGGGATCTCCTTCCAGCGGTGCTGGTGGAGGTGGTGGACGTGATTTTCCTCGACGGAGGCCCCGACGATGGTGAACTTGATCGGGTCGCCCTTGTACGTCTCGTAGACGTTGTCGCCGCCGCCGGGGTCGCCGTTCGTCCACGAGTTGTAGAAGAACTCCTCGAGGTCGCAGTCGGGACAGCGATCCTCGATGCGGACACCGGTCTGGTCGGAGCGGTAGTTGATCGCGTGGGTCGTCTGCGGGGTGTCGCTGTCCGGGAAGTCGATCTCGGGTTCGATCCCTTCGGGGGTGTGATAGAAGGTCACGAACTCCCGGTAGCTCGTCTCGAGCACCTCGGGGTCGTGGATGTCCGCGCGCACGCCGCTGTTCAGTTCACCGCCCGTCTTCGGGTCGGTCCATGTGACGCCCTGCTCGTAGACGACGGCCGCGCCGAACAGCGACCGGCTCAGCAGGTTCGCCCGCTGGGGTGGCTCGTCGGCGCTGTCGTAGGCCTGGTTGGCGCCGTCGTAGAAGAAGTGCGAGCCCGCGTTGCTCGCGAACCAGCGATAGGTGATCGAGTCACCCGGCGCAACGGTCGTGTCCTCGTTGAACCCGACCGACATGCCGTCCGAGTCCTGGACGTCGTAGGGCAGGGCGGTCTGGTGGATCGACGCGCGCCGGTCGAGGTCGTTGTGGAACTCGATCTCGATTATGTCGCCCACGTTCGCGCGGATCGTGAGCGGCTGGATCACCGACGTGTCGACCTTGCTCGGCTTCTTCTTCTCGCGCTTCTCGTGGCAGTCGCAGTCCTCGTCGTGGTCGTGATCCCCGTCACACTCCCGATGGGCGGGGTGGTCGATGTCGTGAGTGTCCTCGATGTCGTCGAACGCGCGCCCCGGGATCTCGCCGGAGGCCTTCCGGACGGCTTCCTTGTTCTCCTTTAAGACGTACATCGTGCCGTTTGGCTGGTGGACGCCGAAGGCGTTGTAGACGATGTCGACCTCGATCGCGTGGACGTCGAAGTGCCGCACCTTGCCGCCCTTCGCCGGTTCGTCGCGCATCGCCTGGCGCAGGTGTTCTTGAGCGGCGTACCCGCCGCCCATCATGGTCGCGGCCGTCCCGGCACCGATCATGAAGTTCCGCCGCGAGGTGTGCGGTTGCTCGAACGGGTGTTCCTCGGAATCGACAGGTGGATTCCGTTTTTCTGGTGGGTTGTCGTTCATGCTATCGTTCAGGAAGCCCGTGTGCGAGGATCGATACTGTTATTCAGCGGTTATCCCGCGTAAGCGGGGGCTACGAGCCGTCGAAACCGGCGAAATCGCCGTGGACGAGCCGCGGGAACCGTCCTTCGGGTTCTCGACACCGTTCGGCTCGGTACACCTGCCAGTACGGTCGAATTACTTCCTAGTGGAGAATTAAATGACGATATACTGGCATTGGAGGCGAACGAAGACGGCGATGAGGTCGGAAACGGCGACCTCAGCCTCTGACAGACGCCTGCCCCACGGCGGGTGTCCTCCGATTCGGGACGAGAACCTGCTACAGTTATGCCCCCGCGAGTGCGCTAGCCACGAGCCATGACGACGATCGCCACGGACACGATCCGCGAGGAGGCGACGGTGCTCGCGTTCGACCTCTGGGACACGCTGCTGGACCGCGAGTCGACGCTCGTCCCCGCGCTCGGGGACCTGCTCGACTCCCACGGGAGCGACTACGACCCCGAGATCCTCCTGCGGCGGTACCTGGCGATGCACTTCCGGGACTCGATGATCGACTCGCTGATCCCCGGCCCCCACACCCCGTTCAAGGAGATCAGCCGGCGCGCGCTCGCCTACCGCCTCGAGCAGCTCGGATTGGACGTGCCCGACGACGACGTTCGAGACGTCATCCGGCGGTGGAAGGACCTCCGGCCGTACCCCGACGTCGACGACGCGCTGGCGCGCCTCGGCGAGGACTATTGCTTAGTAGGGCTCTCCAACGGGGACCCCGACATGCTCGAGGCGGTCCGCCCGAACTTCGAGAGCGAGTTGGACGGGGTGATCTCGGTCGCGGAGGCCGGCGCGTACAAACCCCACCGGGCGTCGTACGACCTGTGTTGCGAGCGCTTCGACGTCGCCCCCCACGAGGTGGTGTTCGTGACGGCCCACACGTTCGACCTGGTGGGCGCGAAGGCGGTCGGCATGCGCGGGGCCTTTCTCAACCGCCACGACAACCCCTTCGGCGGCTGGATCCACCAGCCCGATGTGATCGTCGAGGACGCGGGGACGCTGGCCGACGCGCTGTGCTGAGCGGTCGACGGCGATGCGAAGGGGCTACGTAGGTCCGGCCACTCCACCCGACATCGACGGAGAGGGTCGGGAAATGGACGAACGGGACACGGACGGAAGCGCCATCGGCCGGAGACGCGTCCTCGTGGGGACGGCGCTGGCTTGTGGACTGGCCGGCTGTACGGACCGCGGGGGCGACGGCGGTGACGGCGAGAGCGACGAGGGAGGCGAGAGCGACCCGCGGCCCCCGATGGCCGTGATCGAGGCGTCGGTCAGCGCGACGACGGTGACCACCGACGAGACCCTCGAGGTGTCGGCGACGATCGAGAACCGGGGCGACCGGGAGGGGACCTTCCACGCGGAACTCCGGATGGACGACGTGATCGTCGACACCGAGGCGGTGACGGTCGCTCCCGGAGCGGAGGAGCGGGTGACGTTCTCGGGGAAGTTCGCCGACGCCGGCGAGTACGCGGTGAGCGTCAACGGCGAACCCGCGGGGACCGTCGTCGTCGAACTCCCGCCCCCCGAGTTCGAGGTACGGGAGACCGCGGTCGACCGGACGACCGTCCCCATCGGCGAGGGGATCGAGGTGACGGCGACGGTCGCGAACGTCGGCGGGCGGGCGGGGACGTTCACCGCCGAACTCCGGGTCGACGGCCTGAGCGTCGCGACCCGCGAGGTTCGAATCGAGGCCGGAACCGAGGAGAGCGTGACGCTCGCCCACGAGTTCACCGGCCCCGGCGAGTACGAGGTGGGCCTCAACGAGGTGGCGGTCGGGACCGTCCGGGTCGCCCCGCCCGCGGCGTTCGAGGTCACGGCCACCGCGGTCGACCGGCGGCTGATCGCGGTCGGCGAGCGCGTCGAGGTGACGGCGACCGTGACGAACGTCGGCAACCTCGAAGGGAGGGACGCCATCGAACTCGAACGCGACGGGGAGGTGATCGAACGCCGCGAGGAGACGCTCGCGCCGACGGAGACGGTGACGGTACACTTCCCGGTCGGCTTCGCGGAACCGGGTGCCTACGAACTGAGCGTCAACGGGGTCGGCGTCGAGACGGTGTACGTCCGGGAGTGTTCGATCGCCGTCTCCGAGACGGTCACGGTCGAGAGCCGCTCGGCAAAGACCTACGAGTTCGACCTGAAGGAGAACGTCGACGTCGCGATCGCGGCGACCACGCGCGAGGGCGTCGATCCGACCCTCACGGTCGTCGGTCCGTCGGGCGACCCGCTGATCGAGGGGACGACCGACAGCGCCGTCCGGGGGACGGTCACGACCCGAGAGGCGGGCCGCCACGAGGTCCGACTCGACAACGACGCCTTCCTCCCGTGGCAGTCCGGGACGTGGGCCGTCGAGATCGAGATCTGCACGTGGTGAGCGACGGGTTTCCATGGCATGGTCCACGTTTTACCCGTTCGCGCCCTACGGATCGCGATGGAAGATCCGATACGAACGCTCGCCGACGTCGAGCCACGCGACCGCGTTCGGGTGACGCTCCTGAACGGCGAGCAACTCGAGGGGAGGGCCGGGCCGGTCGAGTTCGAACCCCAACGGCGGGTGCGGATCGAACTCCGGAGCGGGGACGTCGATCACGCGATCCGGTACGAGATCGGAGCCGAGTACCGAACCGACGACTGGGAGACGCCCGCCGCCCGGCGATACGACGTCGAACACGAGGAGGGGGAGTGGGTCGCGATGGGGGACGTACGGGAGGCGGCGATCCTCGAACGCTCCTCGGACCGGGAGGATCGATCGGGTGAACGGCTGTAGGAGGCGTGGGGGCGGTAGGCAGGAGCCGATGTGATCCCGTATTCGGTTACTCGATGTTCATCGCCTCGATCTGTTCTTGATACCGGTTCCGGATGGTGACTTCCGTCACCTGCGCGACGTCCGCGACCTCGCGCTGGGTCTTCTTCTCGTTGCACAGCAGCGACGCGGCGTAAATGGCCGCCGCCGCATAGCCCGTGGGTGATTTGCCCGAGAGCAGGCCCTCCTCGGCGGTCGTGTCGATGATCTCGTTGGTCTTGGCCTGCACCTCCTCGTTCAGCCCCAGTTCGGAGCAGAATCGAGGAACGTACTTCTTGGGGTCGACCGGGCGCATCTCGAGGCCGAGTTCCTGGGAGACGTACCGGTAGGTCCGGCCGATCTCCTTTCGCTCGACCCGCGAGACCTCGGCGACCTCCGAGAGGCTCCGCGGGATGCCCTCCTGGCGGCAGGCGGCGTAGAGACAGCCGGTCGCGACGCCCTCGATCGAGCGCCCGCGGATGAGGTCCTCCTTGAGCGCACGCCGGTAGATCACCGAGGCGACCTCTCGGACCGAGCGGGGAACACCGAGCGCCGAGGCCATGCGGTCGATCTCGCTGAGCGCGAACTGGAGGTTGCGCTCGCCGGCGTCCTTCGTCCGGATGCGCTCCTGCCACTTGCGCAGGCGGTGCATCTGGCTGCGCTTCTTCGAGGAGATGGATCGACCGTAGGCGTCCTTGTCCTTCCAGTCGATCTGGGTGGTGAGCCCCTTGTCGTGCATCGTCTGGGTGGTCGGCGCGCCCACCCGGGATTTGCTCTGGCGTTCCGAGTGGTTGAACGCCCGCCACTCGGGTCCCCGATCGATGTTCGACTTCTCGACGATCAGGCCACAGTCCTCGCAGACGAGTTCGCCCTGATCGGAACTCTTGACGAGGTCTTCCGATCCGCATTCCGCACACGCCCGCTCGTTCGATTGCCGCGTCGATCGTTCCGATTCGGTCTCGCGTTCGGACTGGCGGATCGTGTTTTTCACTATAGTTTGATATAAGCGTGCAGACGCTTAACCCCTCGCCTCCCGGACCAACCGGTCTTTCGGGACCGGTGATCGCCCTCGGGATGCGGTCGTCAGTAGAAGACGCCCCGGTCGTTTCGCTTGAGCCGCGGGGGTTTGAGGTGGGTGAGGGCGTCGGCGGCGATGGCGCGGCGGACGCGGTCGGCGAACGGCTCTCGGTCGTCGAGACACGCCAGATCCGACCCCGGATCGAACTCGATCGTCTCACAACGGGATAGCGCCGGGAGGTCCCGTCGCCGGAGTGCGCGTTCCGCGGCCTCGGGTCCGCTCCCGACGCGCGGGCCGACGTACTCGGCGATCTCCGCGACCGTCGCGGGGTAGGTACACGCCCGCAGGTAGCGCAGCGCGTACCACCGGCGATCGTTCTCGCGCGACCCGACCGGCGTTCCGCTCGAACCGACCTCTCGCACAGGCGTCGTCATGTGATCCATCGATGGACGCCCACCTATACGGAAACCGACCCCCATCTGTGCAGGGGTATTAAGTAGCGTCGGGAATCGACCGGCGGTGACTGCCACGGCCAACCCGCGGTTCGTACCGTCGGTCAGACCTCCGTGAATCGATCGCCGACGGGACGGGACCCACTCGCGCCGTGGCCCGTGACTGCAGGCACACGCCGGTGAACGGCCCATGACCGACGGTATCAGGACCCTCGACCCGCCCGGAGTCGCCGCGTCCGAACCCAGACGAGCGCCGCGAGCGCGCCCGCCACGAGCGCGGGCCACCGGTCTGTACTGAGATACAGCCCCGGCGTCGGCGGGTGATACGCCGTCAGCGGCCAGAGGAGCGCGTAGGAGCGACCCGACGGGTTGACCAACAGCGCGTCGAGCAGGAGGTGCGAGGCCGCACCGAGCGCCAGAAGCGAGGCGACGCGCGTTCGGTGTTTCCGTGGAACGAGCACCGCCCCGATCAGCACGGAGACGAGCGACCCGCCGAGGGTGTGCAGGGCGAACCAGTCGAACGGGATCCCGATGACGGATTCGACGCGGTGGCTGGGCAGCAGTAGTTCGATTTTCGTCATGTCGGGGATCATCGCGCCCATCATCGCCACCGTCACGTACGCGGGGGTGAGCCACTCGACGCGCCACGACGCGACCGTGACCACGACATACATCACGAGCGCGTGGGTGAGCAGGTCAGGCATCGGTGCCCTCCCGCGGCACGAACTGCAGCGTCGAGCGCTCGAAGCGCCACCCGCGTAGGAACCGGGCGAGCACCCAGACGCCCGCGACGAAGGAGACCGCCCACGCGTAGTAGGTCTCCCACGGCGAGACGAGGACCGTCTCGTTGGCCACCACGACCCCGCCGGGGCGAGCCGTCCCGAAGACCCGGAGCTCCTGACCGACCGCGACCGACCCGTCGACGGTTCTGACCGTGAGCACCGGCGGGCGGTCGGTCCCGTCGTCGACCTCGATGGCGACCGGATCGGTCCCGACGACGGTGCCGCTCACCTCGACCGACTCGCCGTGATACGCGGGGAAATCCGCGGCCACCTCGACCCCGTCGGGGTAGTGGCCGTTCGAGAGGTCGGGCGCCATCGTTCCCGCACCGACCACCAACCCGGCCAGCGCGCACGCCAGCACACAGAGCGCGAGAAAACGGGGTTCAGCGATCATCGGTCGCCCTCCGGTCGCGGGCGGTTAATACGTTCCTCATCGCGGTGGGTCCCCTCGGCGTCGGCAGGCTATCGGAGGGGTGGTGAAAACGGGGCTGGAGGGACGGGGCACGCCCGAGCGGTCGCCTCAGTCGGCCTGCGCGAGCGCTTCGGCGTCCTGCAGTCGCCGCTCGGCCTCGTCGCGGTCCTCGGGGTAGCCGACGTCGATCCGCCAGCCGTCCAGCCCGATCGCGTCGATCGTTCTCCCGGAGCGGATCAGGAGGTCGATCGCCTCGCTGATCTCGTACTCTCCCCGATTGGAGGGCTGGACGAGGTGACAGGCGTGGAAGATGGCGGGCGAGAACGTATAGAAGCCGGTCATCACGAGGTTCGTCGGCGGCTCCTCGGGCTTCTCGATGACCTCGGTGATCTCCCCGAAGTGGTTCGTATCGCAGACCCCGTACCTGCCCGCCTCCTCCCAGGGCACCTCCTCGACGAGGAACGCGGCGTCGGCGCGCTCCTCGCGCTGGCGTCGGACCACGTCCGCGAGGTTCGCGTTGAAGACGTTGTCCCCGAGCATCAGCATGAAGTCGTCGTCGATGTGTTCCTCGACGCACAGCAGCGCGTGGGCCAGCCCCAACTGTTCGCGCTGGTGGGCGTAGGTGATCGGGATCTCCCGATAGGAGTCGCCGAAGTGCTCGATGATGTGTTCTTTCATGTAGCCGACGACGACCACGAACTCATCGGCGCCGAGTTCGGCCAGCCGGTCGAAACAGTGGGCGACCAGCGGCTTCCCGTCGACCTCGACCATCGCCTTCGGCTTGTCCTCGGTGAGCGGTCGCAATCGCGTCCCCTTGCCAGCGGCGAGTACAACGGCTTTCATCGTATTGACAGACAACGTCCATCTTTTAAATAATTTTTGTTTTTGTGGATTCTACCAAACATCCAATCGATTTATTGACGTTCGAGCGCGGGGATCGCGGCGGTGTTACTCCCAGTTGTAGAGCGCGTCGCGGAAGATCGCCTCGACGTCCTCCTCGGTGACGGGTCGGGGGTTACACCGCAGCAGGCGCTCCTGTGTCTCGACGGTCTGGGAGGCGAGCCAGCCGACGTCGCCCTCGTCGATCCCCGCGAGTTCGGCCAAGCCACTCGGAAGGACGTTCAGGTCGCGCTGGAGCTGTACGTACTCCTCTTTGAGCGCGTCGGCGGCCTCGCGGGTGTTCAGTCCCGTGGTGTCGACGCCGAACATCTCCGCGAGGTCGGCGAAGCGCTCGGGATCGCTCGCGGCGTTGTACCCCAGCGTGCTCGCAGGGGTGAGGACGGCGATGGTCTCGCCGTGGTAGGTGTGATAGCGATTGCCGACGGGGTAGGCCATCGCGTGGCAGAGGCTCGCGCCGGCGGTCAGCCCGGAGATCGCACCCATCAAGGCTCCTTGAAGCATGACCGAGCGCGCCTCGAGGTCGTCGCCGTTGTGGACCGCCCGGCGGACGTTCGAGGAGAGCAGTTCGATGGCCTTCTCGCTGAACATCTCGGTGACGGGGGTGCGCCCGGCGTAGACGGGCCGGCTCGCGGGGTCCTCGGCGCGCAGCAGGCTGTCATAGGAGTGGGTGGTGTACCCCTCGATGGCGTGGCCCAGCGCGTCCATCGCCGTTTTGGCGGTCTGCTCGGGGGGAAGCGTCGTCGTCAGCGTCGGATCGAGCACGGCGGCGTCCGCCCGGATGTGATCGCTCGATATCCCCTCCTTGATCTCCTTCTCCTCGACCGAGAGGATCGCCACGGGCGAGATCTCCGCACCGGTGCCCGCCGTGGTCGGCATCAGGACCAAGGGAGGCCCGGATTCGGTGATGGCCTGGCCCTCGCCCGTGGGCTGGGCGACGTAATCGAGGGGCTGGCCGCCGTTGGCGATCACTGCCCGGGTGGTCTTTGCGGTGTCGATACAGCTGCCGCCGCCGAGGCCGATATAAAAATCGTAGCCCGACTCCCCCTGTTCGTCCCGAACGAACGAGATGCAGTCCTCGACCGCCTCGATCGAGGGTTCGCGCTCCGACCCGTCGTAGACGTCGACCTCGTAGGCGTCGAGTTGCTCGCGGACGCGTTCGGCGTGGCCCAACTCGAGGAGGTTCTCGTCGGTGACGAGCAGGCCGCGGGAGCCGGGGTCGACACCCAAATCCTCGAACTGGAAGTCGAGTTCCTCGACCGCGTTTCGGCCGAATCGGATCCGGGGCATCTCGAGTTCCCAGACCGTCTCGGGGGCCTGGACGTGCTCGGGCGCGGAGACCGAGCGCTCGTAGCCCATCAGGACCACCCCGAGAGCGCCGCGTACTGGTCGGGGTCGTGCCCGTAGACGACCGTCGCGTCGTACCGCCGTTCGAGGTCCTTGATCCGCTGGAGCGTCTCGAACCAGTGGCGCTTGCTCCAGAGCAGGCCCGCCCCCAGCGGCATCTCCTCCTCGTAGTTCTCGGACTGATAGATCTCGTCGCCGGTGAACACCAGGGTCTCGTCCTCGAGGTGGATCACCGTCCCCGTCAGGCCGGGCGTGTGGCCCGGGAACCGGACGAACTCGACGTCCTCGAAGCGCGTCTCTCGGTCGCGGTGCAGAACCTCCCAGTTGAGGTCGTGATCGAAGTCCTTTAGGATATAGGCCGCGCTTCCCTCGTCGGTCTTCGCGCTGTAGTATGCGAACTTGATCTCCTGTTCGTGGACGAACACGGGGACGTCCGTCCCGTCGAAGTGATGCAGGCCCCCGGCGTGATCCAGGTGGAGGTGCGTCTGGAAGACGTAGTCGATGTCGTCGAGGCCGTAGCCCGCGCTGTCGAGGTCGTCCTCGAGCGTGTGCTCATCGGCGTCGTGCGGGTAGAAGGCCTGTTTCAACCCCTCGGGCCAGTGGCCGTCGAGGGCGTCCTCGTGGTTGCCGGTGTCCCAGAGGATCGTTCCCTCGGGGTGATCGATCACGAGGTTGTACACCGGGATCTCGGCGTACTCCGTCTCGGGGTTCGGCTCGTCGTACGTTCCGAGCGTGTTCCCCTCGATCATGTAGTTCAGATCGCACAGGAGCCCGCCCCTGTCGATCACGTCGATGGTGGCATCGACCATGCCGGCCGATCACACGGGAGCGCCATCAACCTAGTCATGCGAAACGGGGCTGACAGGTCAGGGGACCGATTCAGGGCCCGACCCGGAGTCGAAATCCGGCGTCGTCGGGATCCTCGAGCGCCGCGTCCCAGCCGTGTGCGGCCGCGATAGCGGAGACGAGCGTCGCCCCGCAGTCGTCGGTGTCGGTATCGTCGAGCGCCGTCCGAAACGCGCGGTAGCGTGCGGTGGGAGTCTCGAACCCGGTCGCCGTGATCAGGAACCCCGGACCGTCGGCGCGGACGGTCACGTTCGTGCCCCCGTGGCCGGCGACGCGCCCGAAGACGACCTCGAAGAACAGTTCCAGGAGGTGTGGGTCGGCGCACAGGAACGCGTCCGTTTCGACCGCGAGCGTCGCCGACCCGGGATCGACCGCCGTCCACGCGTCGGTCGCGGTCTCCCGGATCGGCACCTCGACGAGGGTCGTGATGCCCCGTCCAGCGCGGGCGACGGCGACGAGTTCGTCGACCAGCGCCGCCGCCCGGTCGACCGCGCGCTCGGTCCGGTCGAGGTACTCGTCGTCGCCGGTCTCGCGCGCGAGGATCGCGTACTCGCGTGCCACCATGAGCGGGTTCCGGAGGTCGTGTGAGAGGCCCGCCCTGAGCGACTCGAGACAGCGGTTTTTCGTGCGGCGTCGCTCGTCGAGGGCCCGCGGGTCGGGAATGCTCGTGCCGTGATCGGACCCGGTCGGGCGTTCTGCGCCACGGCGACGGTTCGTCGCCCGGGAGAGCAGCGAAACGACGCGCCCCGGCGTCGTCCGGAGGATCGAGGTCTCGATCCAGCCGTCGACGAGGGGGGCGAACGACGCCGGAACGCTGGCCACGGTGTCGAGCGCCTCGACGACGGCGATCACGGGGACCGCCGGCCGCTCGGATCGGAGGCGCCGGATAGCCGCCTCGCTCCCCGAATCTCGCGTCGTCGCGTCGTAGAGCACCGCCTCGAACCGACCGGCCGGGTCCTGCGGTTCGGCGAGCGACTCGGCGACCGAGAGCGTCGCGCCGCTTCGGTCGAGAGCGGCGACGACCTCGCTGGCGAGCGGTTCGGTCGAGAGATAGCGGATACGCATCGTCGACGGATGGACGATACGGACGGACGAACTTATTAGTGTACTAATGGGATTCCGCGTACCCGGTCGGCCGCGCGGATCACTCGAATTTTTATCGTGGTGAATCGTAGCGCAGATATGAACGACGAGGACTCGGGGCGGATCCACGTCCTCTGTGTCGACGACGAGCGTGACAGCGCCGATCTGACGGCGCTCCGCCTCGAACGGATCGACGGGCGGTTCGCCGTCGGGACGGCGACCAGCGCCGAGGCCGGGTTCGAGTATCTGGAGGAAAACGACGTCGACTGCGTCGTGAGCGACTACAAAATGCCCGACGTGGACGGGATCACGTTCTTCGAACTGGTCCGTGACGAACGCCCACGGCTCCCCTTCATCCTGTTTACCGGCCGGGGTTCGTCGGGCGTCGCCGACGACGCCCGCTCGCGCGGCGTGACCGACTACCTCGAGAAGGACGCCGAGAACCGGTATCAGGTGCTCGCCGACCAGATCAAGAGCGCGGTCGAGAAGGCCCGCCGTCCGTAGGGCGACGTCGGCGGACCGGTCAGCGAAGCGACTGCTCCTGTGAGATCAGCGCCTGTTCGACGAGCGCCTCGACGCCGCGTCTGATCCGCTGGGAGAGCGCGCTGTCGCTGATCCCCAGTTCCTCCGCGAGGGCGGCCTGGCTGATCCGACGCGGGACCCGGAAGTAGCCCGAACGGTACGCCGTCGCGAGCGTATCGCGCTGGATCGACGAGAGCGACGTCGTCACCTCGCTGAACGGGGGGTGGTGGATCCGACGAAGCGTGACCGGGATTCCCGCCTCGGTCAGCGCGATATTGAACCGCGAGAGGTCCTCGTGGGTCGCGAAGCGGAGCCGGAAGTCCCAGCTCTCGGCGAGGCCGTACGCGTCGAGGACCGTCGCGTCGGCCTCGCCGAGCGCGTCGACGAGTTCGTTCCCGGCCGGCGACCAGCGTACTTCGAACAGCGTCTCCGAGTCGACCGTCATGACGACGTCTACCCGGTCGATCCGGGCGTGTGCGCCGAGCGCCGAGCGGATCGCCTCCGGATCGTCCGCCTCGATCCACAGAAGCGGCATGACGGTTTCGCGAACCGGCACGACGCCTTCGAGTTCGATCCGCGCGTCCGGGAACGATCGTAGCACGTCCCCGACCGGAAACGTCGAGGACGGGAGCGTGATGTCGGCGATTACGGTCATCGTTCTGGGAGATGGCGCGTTGACCCCCGCCACCGATGGGGACACCCTGATATAGAAGGGGTTCGACAAAAACGCTCCGGCTTCGCTTCGGTATCGAAGGTTCGAACCGGCGTGACGGCGGGAGTCCACCTTCGGTATCGAACGGCGTCCGCGCGAACGGCGGCGGCGAGGTCGAAGGCAACGACTCAACGTCCGTCTAGCGTGCCTGATAGCTGATACATCATGCAGACGGCAATAGGGGAGGACGTGCGGGGCGGTGCTCGAATCCGGGTGGACCCGTCCGCAACGAGTGCCCCGCAGATCGACGCCGAACTCGTCCGACCGGAGCGAGTCTCGTATCGCCCGGCGTCCGCCGACGCCCAGCGGCCGATGGTCGTCGTCGGGATTCCGGCGCACAACGAGGCAGGGTCGATCGCGAGCGTGATCGGGGCGACCAGGGAGCACGCCGACGCCGTGTTCGTCGTCGACGACGGGAGTCGGGACGGGACCGCGACGGAGGCCCGGAGGGCCGGCGCGACGGTCGTCGAACACGAGTACAACCGGGGGTACGGGACGGCGCTCGGAACGCTCTTTCGGGCGGCCGAGCGCGAGGGGGCGACACACCTCGTCGTTCTCGATGCGGACGGGCGACACGACTCGCGTGACATCCCGAGGCTCCTCTCGAAGCAGCGCGAGACCGACGCCGACATCGTCATCGGGAGTCGGTTCGTCGATGGCGCGACCACCGGGTTCCCGCCGTATCGGCGGGTCGGCCTGGCGGCGATCAACGCGCTCACCAACCTGAGCATGGGGCGTCTCCGACCGGGGGCGCGCATCGCGGACACCCAGAGCGGTTTCCGGGCGTACAACCGTCGTGCGATCGCGGGCCTGGCCGGCGACGAGACCATCGGGACGCGGATGGGTGCCAGCACGGACATCCTCTATCACGCACACGAGCGGGGCTACGCGATCGAGGAGGTCGGCATCTCGGTGCGATACGACGTCGAGAACGCGACCAGCATCGACCCGCTCGCCCACGGGTACGGTCTCGTGAGCGACATCGCCAGGACGGTCCAGCGTTCACACCCGCTGCTCAGCCTCGGCGCACCGGGCCTCCTCGGCGCCCTCCTGGGCGTTACGATGGCCTACTGGCTCGTTTCGGGCTTTCTCTCGACCGGCGCCGTCTCCTACGGCCTGTTCGTGGCCTCGGCGCTGTTGCTGACCGGTGGCGTGCTCGCCGCGACGGCCGCCGTCGTCCTCTACACGCTGGGTCTCTCGCGGGAGGTCTGATACTGTCGGTCGGACACACGAACATCGCCGGTGACAACGGCGAGCAGGGACCGCGCTCGTGGCCGTCACATCGACTCCGGAAGTCCCCTGACCGACAGCATGAGCGGGCGGCCGGACGACGCGGTATCCAAACCCTGATTACAATCAGTGAAGACACTCCACGTAATGAACATCGCAGTCGTCGGCAGCGGCTACGTCGGGACGACCATCGCCGCCTGTTTCGCCGACCTCGGCCACGAGGTGACGGCCATCGACATCGACGAGGGGATCGTCGAACGGCTCAACCGCGGCGAGGCGTCGATCCACGAACCCGGCCTCGACGAACTGCTCGAAGCGCACGCCGGCGGGCGTCTCCGGGCGACGACCGACTACGACGCGATCCGCGACTGCGAGGTGACGTTCCTCGCGCTGCCGACCCCCTCCCGCGAGGACGGCAGCATCGACGCCTCGATCATCGAGACCGGCGCACGCTCGGTCGGCGAGGCGCTCGCGGGCACCGACGAGGACCACCTCGTCGTCGTCAAGAGCACGGTGATCCCCGGCACCACGGAGGGGATGCTGATCCCGGCGATCGAGGCGGGTGCGGGCGAGGCCGTCGGCGAGCGGATCCGAGTGGGGATGAACCCGGAGTTCCTCCGGGAGGGGTCGGCGGTGACGGACTTCCTCGAACCCGACAAGGTGGTGCTGGGGGCCGACGACGACCGGAGCCGCGACCGCCTCGCGCGCGTGTTCGAGCCCCTGATCGAGCGGGCCGATCCCGCCGTCGTCGAGGCGACAGTGAGGGAGGCCGAGATGATCAAGTACGCGAACAACGCGTTTCTCGCGACGAAGATCAGCCTGATCAACGAGTTGGGCAACATCTGCAAGGAGCTCGGCGTCGACGCCTACCGGGTCGCCGACGCCATCGGCCTGGACGAGCGGATCGGCGAGCGGTTCCTTCGTTCGGGCGTGGGATGGGGCGGGTCGTGTTTCCCGAAGGACGTCGACGCGCTCCGGGCCGCGGCCCGCGAGGCCGGCTACGAACCGGAACTGCTCGACGCCACCGTGGGCGTCAACGACCGCCAGCCCGAACGGATGCTCGCGCTCCTCGAGGACCACGTCGACCTCGCGGGCGCGCGGATCGCCGTCCTCGGCCTCGCGTTCAAGCCCGGCACGGACGACGTGCGCAACTCGCGGTCGATCCCCGCCATCGAGGGGCTCGAAGCGCGCGGCGCGGAGGTCGTCGCCTACGACCCCGTCGCGACCGGGACGATGCGCGAACGGTTCCCCG
Organism: Halalkalicoccus sp. NIPERK01; assembly: GCF_030287405.1. Classification (NCBI taxonomy): domain Archaea; kingdom Methanobacteriati; phylum Methanobacteriota; class Halobacteria; order Halobacteriales; family Halalkalicoccaceae; genus Halalkalicoccus; species Halalkalicoccus sp. NIPERK01. The sequence goes on from NZ_JASVVV010000006.1 coordinate 24,515, forward strand.
ACGTCGAGTACGCGGCGTCGGCCGCCGAGGCGCTGTCGGACGCGGACGGCGCGCTCGTGATGACCGACTGGGACGAGTTCGCCGCCCTCGACGACGAGTTCGAGGCGATGGCAACCCCGGTGGTGATCGACGGCCGGCGGATCGTCGAGCCCCGGGAGGGGATCACCTACGAGGGGTTGACCTGGTGAAGCGGCGTCCCGACCGAGGGATTCGGGGCGCTATGGGAGTGTACAAGTACGAGCGGAGTATGCAAGTAAAGACCTCATGGCGGCACGGGGCGATCTATCCGATAGGTGGTCATGCCTGCAATTTACCTGTACCGACTGTGAGTGGACCGCGAGCGGTGTCGACGACGACTCGCGATCCCCCTCGAAACGGGCGATCGAACACCACGTCGACTGCGGCCACCACATCGAACGGATCGACGACGCGTTCGTCCTCATGGCGGACCACTCGACGTTTCGGTCCCGCTGACGTCATCCACCGGGCGGCGGTCGTACCCGGTGTACGATGACGAGTCCTATATCCGTCTTCGGGCAGTATGGGATCCATGGCCACTATTGCGGAGATGCGTATCCCGGCGAACGAGTTCGCGCTGAGTCACACGCTCGATACGCTCCCGGACGTCAACTTCGAGATCGAGCGGATCGTCGCCCACGATCCCGACCACGTCATGCCGTACGTCTGGGCGACGGAGGCGGACACCGACGAGTTGGAGCGGGCGCTCGTCGACGATCCGAGCGTCGCCGAGGTCGAGTTGATCGCCGAACCGGGCGAGGAGACGCTCTATCAGATGGAGTGGATCGACTCGATCGAGGCGCTCGTCCACATCCTGACCGAGGAGGACGGGACGATCCTCGCCGCCGAGGGCCGACAGGACGGCTGGTTCATGCGGATCCTCTTTCCCGACCGGGACGCCCTCTCGCAGACCTACGAGTTCTGCGAGGAAAACGACCTCTCGATGGACGTCCAGCGCATCTACAACATCGACCAGGGAAAGCAGGGCCGGTTCGGGCTGACCGACGAACAGGAGGAGACGATCGCCGCGGCCTACGACCACGGCTACTACGACGTCCCGCGGGACGTCTCGCTGTCGGACTTCGCCGAGGAACTCGACATCTCCCACCAGGCGCTCTCCGAACGCCTCCGGCGTGGCCACAAGACGCTCGTCGAGAACACGGTGATCGTCGGGCGCGACGGCGGGACGTGAGTCATCGGGTCGTACGTAACCATTTTCGGCGCGTCTTCGGCGGTCTGGCGTCTCGGAAGTCTGAAACCCGAGGTCCGGGACGGCATGGCGAAGAAGAATTACGCACGTCCCCCTCAGGAGAGTTGGGCGGCGATGTCGGTCGAGGAGACCATCCCGATGAACTCGTCGTCGACGTCGACGACGGGGAAGTGGTTGATCCCGAGGCCCGTCATCATCGCGGCGACCTCCTCGAGGAAGAGGTCCGGCGGGACGGTCTCGACCTCGGTCGTCATCACGTCGGCGACCCGCAGTTCCGCGGGGTCGTGGCCCTCCGCGGCGGCGTCCAGTACGTCGGTGCTCGTGACGATCGACGGCGGACTGGTCGTCACGACCAGCGAGTTGATGTCGTTCTCGCGCATCGCCCTCGCGGCCTCCGCGACCGTCGCGTCCCGCGAGATCGTCTCTAGCGGCGTCGACATCACGTCCTCGACGCGGATCCCGTCGTTGAGGTCCATGTCCCTGCCAACGGATCTCACGGTATTGGGTGTTTCCCTCCCGGCGGAGCGAAACCGAAAGCGAGCACATAGCTATGTCGTTCCGCGTGCTGGTAGACGACGATGACCGACGAGGCTTCGGCGCTCGAGTGTTATCGGCGCGCCTGTGAGGACGCCGCCGAGTTCCGCGTGTACGAACGCTATCAGGAGGAGAACGACCTCGGAGCCGTCGAGGCGGAGGTGGCGCTCTGTCGGCGACACGCGGCCGAGGAACGCCCGAGCAACCTCGGTCGGTCCTACCCGGGGTACGTCTTCAGGGTCGACCCGATCGGCGACGGCCCGGTCGAGGGACGCGAGCAGGAGCTGTAGCCGTAGTAAGAGGATAGCGACGTCGAAAGCCAATCCCTTAGTTGCTCTGTCGACTCGATCCGCCAATGAGCGATTCCGATCCTCCCTCCGACGCCGACAGGGTACGCGAGGCGGTCGAACGGTCCCGGAGCGGGGCCCCCGCGGCCGGGGCGGTCGTCCGGGATCGGTTCTCGGCCGACGAGGTGTTCCAGCGGATCGTCGCGGCCGCCGACGAGGAGGTCACCTCGGGGAGCCGCGAACTGTTCTTCAGCGCGCTCGCCGCGGGCTTCGCCATCACGATCACCTTTCTGCTCTACGTGTCGGTGACGGCCACGACCGGCGGCGATCCGGTCCTGAGCGCGCTGTTGTACCCGCTCGGGTTCGTCTACATCATCATCGGCGGCTATCAACTGTACACCGAAAACACGCTGCCGCCGGTGGCGCTGGCGCTCGAACGGCTGACCAGCATTCCGACGCTGTTGCGCCACTGGCTGATCGTCCTCGCCGGCAACTTCCTCGGCGGCGCGATCGGTGCCGCCGTCCTCACGTGGGGCGGCGTCTTCTCCCCCGAGGCGACGGCCGTGGCGCTCGAACTCTCGCACAAGGGCGTCGCGACCTCGGGATGGAGCCTCTTTTTCAAGGGTGCGTTCGCCGGCCTGATCGTCGCGGGCGTCGTCTGGATCGTCTACGCCTCGCGCGATACGATCTCCCGGCTCGTGGTCGTCTATCTGGCCTTCCTCGCCATCCCGCTCGGGGACCTGTTTCACGTGGTCGTCTCCTTCACCGAGATGGCGTTTCTGGTCTTCGCCGGCGAACTCGCGTTCCTCGTCGGGATGGTCGATTTCGTCGTCCCCGTCCTCCTCGGGAACACGATCGGCGGGATCGTGCTGGTGACCGTCGTCAACTACTTCCAGACGAGCGAGCGCCGCCTCGAATCCGTGCGGTTGGAGGGAGCGGACCGGCAGCTATCGATTCGGGAGTGGGCGCTCGGCAGCCTCGCGGGGCGCTCGTACGTCCCGATGATCGACACCGCCGAGTCGATCGTCGCCGAGGACCCCGACGAGTACCGGGTGCTGGTGCCGATCGCGAACCCCCGAACCGAGACGCGACTCGTGGACCTCGCCTGCACGCTCGCCAGCCGGAAGGAGTCGGCGACCGTCCACGTCGTCCACATCGTCCAGACGCCCGATCAGATCTCCCGGGAGTACGGCGCCGGCCAGCGCCAGCGGATCGTCGACGAGTCCGACAGGCTGCTGAATGACGTCCGCGAGACGGTCAAGGGGTACGACGTCGGCTGTGAGACCTCGACGGTCGTCTCCCAGCGGTCGTTCGAGGAGATCTTCGGGATCGCCGACCGCGAGCGCTCCGACCTCGTGGTCATGGAGTGGGGCGCCAACCAGCTGTGGGGGGCGGCCCGGGCCGAGCGCCCGATCAGCGAACTGACCAGCCGACTGCCCTGTGACTTCCTCGTGCTCAAGAACCGCGGGCTCGACGCCTCGCGGATCCTCCTGCCGACCGCCGGGGGGCCGGACTCGGACCTGAGCGCCGAGGTCGCCCGGACGCTTCGCTCGACCGTCGGCTCGGAACTCACCCTGCTGCACGTCGTCGACGGCCCCGACGAGCGCGAAGTCGGCGAGCAGTTTCTCACCGACTGGGCCGCAGACCACGACCTGGACGACGCGGCGCTCGTGGTCGACGAGTCGGGCGACGTCGAGGGGGCGATCGCGCGGGAGGCCGCCGAGCACACGATGGTGCTGATCGGGGCGACCGAGCGCGGCCTGCTCTCGCGGCTCGTCAGCGGGTCGCTTCACTTCAGCGTCCTCCACGACGTCGACCAGACGGTGCTGCTCGCGGAACGCCCGTCCGGGCGACCCCTCCTGACGCGGCTGTTCGGGTGGCGCTGAGGGGGGAGACGCGCTTCGATCACGCTTTTGTCCCTCGGCCGGGACCCACGAACGAGTGAACGACTCAGAGATCGAACGGCGCTGGTGGAAGGAGGCCGTGGTCTACCAGGTCTACCCCCGCAGCTTCAACGACACCGACGGCGATGGAGTGGGCGACGTCCCGGGGATCCTCGAGAGAGTGGAGTACCTCGATTCGTTGGGGATCGACGCCGTCTGGCTCAATCCGGTCTACGCCTCGCCGATGGCCGACAACGGCTACGACGTCTCGGACTATCGGGCGATCCACCCCGCGTTCGGAACGATGGACGACTGGGAGACGCTGTTGGAGGAACTGCACGCCCGGGACATCCGGCTGATCATGGACCTGGTGGTGAACCACACCTCCGACGAACACGAGTGGTTCGTCCGCTCGCGGGCGGGCGATCCCGAGTACCGGGACTTCTACTGGTGGCGAGAGGGAACGGATGCCGAGGACGTCGACTGGGAGAGCACGGAGGGGCCCGCGGGCGAGACCCCACCCAACGGCTGGCGGTCGATCTTCGGCGGGCCGGCGTGGGCCTACGACGACGAGCGCGAGGCGTGGTACCTCCACCTCTTCGACCGCAAGCAACCGGACCTGAACTGGCGAAACGAGGCGGTGCGCGAGTCGGTGTACGAGATGATGGAGTGGTGGCTCGAGAAGGGCATCGACGGCTTCCGCCTCGACGCCATCGCCCACATCGGGAAGGCGGATGGGCTGCCGACCGACCTCGGAGAGCCGCTGAACGGAACGATGAAGTACGCCGGCAACGACCCCCGCGTCCACGAGTACCTCACCGAGATGAACGAGGCGCTGTTCGACCGGGAGCTTCTGACCGTCGGCGAGGTCGGGACGCCGACGATCCCCGACGAGGACGCCCGCGCGTACCTCGACCCCGACCGGGACGGCCTCTCGATGCTGACGCACTTCGAGCACGTGCGCCTCGATCAGGGGGGTGCGATCTACGAGCCCGGCGAGTGGACTCTCTCCGAATTGAAGGCGGTGATCGACCGCTGGGACGCGCTCACGGACGAGGAGGGGTGGGTCGCCCAGTACCTCTCGAACCACGACCAGCCCCGGCAGGTCTCGCGGTTCGGGAGCGAGGCCTTTCGTCGGGAGTCGGCGAAGCTGCTGGGGACGCTGTTGCACACCCTGCGGGGGACGCCGTTCGTCTACCAGGGCGAGGAACTCGGGATGACCAACTACCCGTGGGCCTCGCTCTCGGAGTTCGAGGACGTCGCCACCCGCAACCCCGTCGAGCGGGCGATCGAACGCGGCGAGATCGAGTCCTTTGAGGCGGTCCGTGAGGCCGTCGCCAAGGCGAGCCGCGACAACGCCCGGACGCCCGTCCAGTGGACGAGTGGGAGAAACGCCGGCTTTTCCGACGGCGAGCCCTGGATCGCGGTCAACCCCGACAAGGAGACGATCAACGCCGAACGGGCTCGGGAGGACCCCGACTCGGTCTGGCACTACTACCGCGAGTTGATCGCGCTGCGCTCCGAGGAGGCCGTTGGCGACGCCCTCGTCTACGGCGAGTACGACCAGCTCACCCCCGACCACGAGTCGCTGTGGGCGTACACCCGGACCTTCGAGGACGAGCGCCTGCTCGTGGCGCTCAACTTCGCCGACGAACCGACGCCGATCGAGTTCCCGGCGGCGGACGTCGAGGTCGACCAGGAGGCCTCCCTGGAGCCCCTGCTCGCGAACTACGACGTCGAGTCGGAGACGACGGTGGCGGACCTGCTCGACGACACGCTCCGCCCCTGGGAGGCCCGCGTCTACCGCGTGGCGTGACCGCGGCTCCGGAGGCCGGGTCGACGGGCGCGGACCGGGAACTCGATACCGGGGTCCCGATCCGACGACGGGGACCGAACGGCCGTGAACCGCGGGCGGATCTGTGGGCTTTTCCGGCTCCGTGAGCTACGCGGGGCCATGGGAATCGAACCCGGCGATCAGGCGACGATCGAGTACACCGGACGATTGACCGACGACGAGGGGACGGTCTTCGACACGTCCCGCGAGGCGGTCGCCGAGGAGGCGGGGCTGGCCGAGGCCCAGCCCGAACGGGAGTACGAACCGCTCACGGTCGAGCCCGGCGCGGGCCAGCTCATCGAGGGGTTCGACGAGGGGCTCGTCGGGCTGGAGGAGGGCGACACCGAGACGATCACCGTCCCCCCGGAGAAGGGCTACGGCGAGCGCAGCGACGACCGGGTCGTGGAACAGGACCGCGAGGAGTTCGAGGAGCACCTCGGCCAGCCCCCCGAGGAGGGGATGCGGATCCAGACCGAGCGCCAGCAGGTCGGGGAGATCGTCGAGGTCACCGAGGAGGCCGTCCGGCTCGACTTCAACCACGAACTGGCCGGCGAGACCCTCGAGTTCGACGTCGAGGTCGTCTCGATCGACTGAGATCGGCGAGCGGTCAGTAGAGACGAACGGATCAGAGGCAAAGCTCGACGGTCGCGGAACGGTCGTTTTTTACCCCGGTACGGGCAGAGTGGGAGTATGAACGACGCGCCCGAGTTCGACGAACTCCTCCCACCGGATCGAACGCTCATGGGGCCCGGCCCCAGCGACGTCCACCCCCGCGTGCTGCGCTCGATGGCGACGCCGCTGGTGGGGTATCTCGACGACTACTGCGTCGAGGTCATGGACGACATCCAGGACGGACTGCGATACCTGTTCCAGACCGACAACGAACACACGCTCGCGGTCAGCGGCACGGGCTCGGCCGCGATGGAGGCCGCCTTCGGGAACCTCGTCGAGCCCGGCGAGACCGTCCTCGTGCCCGACAACGGCTACTTCGGCGCGCGGATGGGCGAGATCGCGGAACGCGCCGGCGGCGACGTCGTCACGGTGAGCGCGCCGTGGGGCGAGCCGCTCGACCCCGCGGACGTCGAGGAGGCCTTCGCCGAACACTCGCCGACCGTGTTCGGGTTCGTCCACGGCGAGACCTCGACGGGCGTGCGCCAGACCGACGTCCCCGAACTCACGCGGATCGCCCACGAGAACGACGCCTACGCGATCGCCGACACCGTCGCCTCCCTCGGGGGCTGTGAGTTCCGTACCGACGAGTGGGACGTCGACGTGGTCTACTCGGGCTCCCAGAAGTGCCTCTCGGCCCCGCCGGGCGCGAGCCCGATCACGTTCAACCCTCGCGCGGTCGAGAAGGTCCGCGCCCGCGAGGAGCCCGTCCGGTCGTGGTATCTCGATCTGGAGGGGGTCTGGGAGTACTGGGGCGACGAGCGCAACTACCACCACACCGGCCCGATCTCGACGCTGTACGCGCTCCGCGAGGCGCTGCGACTCGTGAGCGAGGCGAGCCTCAAGGGGACGTGGGAGCGCCATCGCCGGGTCGCGGGCGCGCTCAAGGCGGGCGTCGAGGAGATGGGGGTCGGGCTGAACGTCGCCGACGAACACTGGCTGCCGACGCTCAACCCCGTTCGCGTGCCCGAGGGCGTCGACGACGGACGGGTCATCGACCGCCTCGTCGACGAACACGGCATCGAGATCGTCGGCGGGCTGGGCGCGCTCGACGGCGAGATCTTCCGCGTGGGCTGTATGGGCCACTCGGCGCGTCCGGCGAACGTCGCGCAGTTCGTCGCCGCGTTCGGGTCGGTGCTGGCAGACGCGGGCGCCGACGTCGACCTCGAGGCCGGGGCCGGCGCGACGGCGAGCGCGCTCGGGACGCGGTAGACCCGCGCCATCGCGAACCCAGCGTTTGAACGGTGATTACGCCTCGCCAGCAGCCGGTTCCCCGATGGCGTGCAGGGCCTGCTCCGAGCGCGCGTAGACCGTCCCGTCGACGACGACCGGGGCCGCGATCACCGCCAGGTCGAGCGTCGACAGGACCGCGCCCGTCGCCGCGTCGATCGCGTAGAGCCCGTCGGTCAGGATGCCGAACCTGCTCGAATCGCTCCCGACGTAGAGCACGCCGCCGGCGACCGTCGGCGCCGTCGAGACGTGGACGTCCCCGTCGTCGCCGTGGATCGTCCAGCCACCCGTCCCGTCGGCGTCGCGGACGGCGATGCCGGAGACGGAGGTGAAATCGACCGCCGTCGTGTAGATCCGGCCGCCGCCCGCGGCGATCGGGTGGAGGTCGAACCCGGCGTAGGTACGGGTGATCGGCCGCTCGTCGCCGCCGGTCGCCCGGTCCAGCGAGACGAGGCCGTAGATCGGGGTCCGGAAGATGTCCTCCTCGCCGCCGGCGGTCGTCCGCAGGTAGACGCGCCCGTTTGCGACGACCGGCGGGCCGACGAGGTTCGCCTCCGAGGCGCTCGGCGGGACGAGGTCGTGTTCCCACCGAACGCGTCCCGTCCGGGCACCGAGGGCGAAGACGGTCCGGTCCAGCCCGCGGTCGCCCGCGACGCGGCCGACGTACACGCAGTTCCCGCACACGGCGGGCGGGGTGAGTCGGCCCCCGAGGGGCCGTCGCCAGACGACCACGCCGGAGACCGTGTTGACGCCGTAGACGGTCTCCTCGTCGGTGACGTAGAGGCGTCGCCCGGCGAGGGCGAGGCCGCCGTCCTCCGAGGGGCCGCCGGTCTCGATCGGGAACGTCCACTCGACGGTGCCGTCCGCGCGCGAGTAGGCCCGAAGCGAGTCGCCGCCCGCGTAGAGTCGCCGCGCGTCGAGCGCGAGCGCGTTCGTTCGTTCCTCGAGGTCGACCGCCCAGCGGACGCCTCCGTCGGCCGCCTCTAGCGCGTACAGGACGTCGTGATGTTCGTCCGGATCGGACGACTCGCCGACCAGATAGACGCTATCGTCGTCGACGACGGGGCCGACCCTCGGGCGGACGTCGAAGCGCCACCGCTCCTCGAGGCCGGTTTTCGGACCGGTGGCAGTCGGGTGGTAGCCGGTGTGGGCCCCGCTGTAGCGCTGTTGTGGCCACGATCCTTCGGCCGAGGGCTCCCGATGGAAGCCCGGCACGCTCCCCGACTCGGGTCGCGCCGCCGCCGTCGGGGCCAGGAAGCTACCGGCGGTGATCGCTCCGGTCGCCCGCAGGACGTCTCGGCGCGACGGATGCATCTCTAGTACGTGGTGGATCGATGTCGTCCCCATCGCATTCCGTAACGTTCGGCGAATATATAACGATTTTTCAGGATAATTGAATCATCGGCTTCGATCGTGCTTTCTCCGGGCGATATCGTGTCGTCAGTTAGTTGATAATCATGGCCTGAATCGGGGACTACTCGGGAACGGGTCCCGGCCGCTCGTCGACCGTCGTACGGAGCGAGGTCCCGACGGGGCCCGACGGAACCGCCACGTCGGCGATGGCCACCGTTCGTCGGCGGGGGTATCCGGAGGGGGTTCGGCCGACTCACAGGGCGGAGTGCGTCGCCTGGGCGATTCCGAACGGGTCCGTCGTCGATCCCTCGGCCACGATGCTCCCGTCCAGCAGGACCAACACAGTCAACTCGTCGTCGTCGTCGTGTCGCTTCTGGACCGCGACCGAGATGACGTCGAGGTCGTCGTCGATCTCGACGGTCTGCAGTCCCGACCGGTCGAACGAACTGGTCCTGCGGCGCGTCGAGTACGCCAGGGTCCAGTCCCCGTCGTAATCGACCTGGGCGTATACCGTACCCTGCATCCCCGGGTCATCGGTCCCGGTCCCCCCCGTGTCGTCCGCTTCGACCCCCTCGGCCTCCGTCTCGTCCCCGTTTCCGACCTCCTCTTCGACGGCCGTTCGCGTCATCGATTCCAGTTCGCCCCGGTCGATCTCCTCGTCCGCTGCGTCGTCCTCGGGCGGGCCGTCGTCCGTGTCCGCGTCTTCTCGCGAGGAGGCGTCGTCGCCGGCCGAACCGTCGTCCGAGGCCGGATCGTCGCCGGCGGTATCGATCGCGTCCGTACACCCGGCGAGTGCCGCCACGAGGGCGAGTCCCGCTCCTTCGAGATATCGTCTTCGGTGCATCGTATACTGGCCGGAGGATCTCGTGCCACCATGATTACTATGCGGACGAAACGGTCGGTAAGGACGGCCTACCGGCGGCCATTCGAGGAGATCTCGATCGGAGAAGCTACGCGTCGGTCGGACCTCGATTCCCGTGAACCACGGCGGCGAAACCGGTCCCCACGTCGACAAATGAGCGAGCGAGGGAGTGTCAGAGGCACCACCACGTGCTTTTTTCCTCCCCTGCTCGCTAACTGCAGGGTTGCCTGCATAGTTAAAAAATATTTTTACTAGTATTTTATATTATACTGACAGTCGAATATATAGTGGGATGGCGGCTCGGATCGTTCGGTCCGGGGGTCGTCGTTCCGGGATCGAGTGGGCGCCGTCGAGGAAACCCGATCCACGGCTCGTACTGTCGGTCATAACTCCGTGAATCGATCGGAGCCGAGACGAGCGGAAATCGTGCCCTTGCCCGTCGAATCGTGCCATCGCAGATCGTACGCCCGTGACCGACAGTATCACTGTAGCCGTTGGATCCCGACGATCAGCACCACCGCGACCATCGCGAGAACGGTGAGAACGCGGGTCGGGACGATCCGACTCGCCAGAACCAACCCGCCGGTGATCGCCGAGACGCTCGTCACCTCGCGGACGAGCCCCGAAACGCCCTCCCGTAGCGAGGCCAGCGTCGTCCGCCGGGCGTCCATCGCGGGCGAACGGCGGTCGTCCAGATACGACACGAACCCGGCGAGGAGCGGCGTCGGTTCGATCCGGCCGCGCGACTGGTCGTATTCGATGATGCCGTGTGTGGCCAGCTTCGGGAGGTGGTTCTGGTACAAGGAGATGTAGACCCGCTGGCGCTGGGTCGAATCCAGCGCGTTCACGGTCGTGTCGTGCTCCCGTGCGGCGATCCGTTCCGCGAGGGTCCGCATCTCGACCGGCCCCTCGCGCTCGGCGAGGTCCCGGAGGACGGCCCGGCGACGCTGATTGGAGAGGATGTGGAAGAGGTCGTCCCGGGAGATGTCGGGGGGCGTGTCCACAGGTTCTGCCGATGGGTCGGTGTGAACCATGGGAGGAGACCTGTTGATACACTACTCCGAAAGCTCGTATTTACCGGTTCCGATTCGGGGCCATCGATGACCGAGCGACGAGGGACGAGCCGTCGGCGGCTACCGAACACCGATCTCCCGATCCGGTCCACGTGGACCGGGTGGACGGCCGCGGGAGTCGATACGAGGACCGTTCCCCCGCGAAGACGGGCGCGCCCGGAACCCAACAGACAAGGGGTCGCTCCACGCAGGGACACCGATGACCGACCGTTCCGTGTCAGCCCGAGTCGCCCGGATCGAACCCCAGCGGATCCGGCGGCTGTTCGACCTCGCGACCGACCACGACGGCGACGTGGTCCACCTCGAACTCGGGGAACCCGACTTCCCCACGCCGGAACACGTCGTCGACGCCGCGGCGACGGCGGCCCGCGAGGGGGAAACCGGCTACACGCCCAACGCGGGGATCGACCCGCTCAGACGGGCCGTCGCCGACCGACTGCGCGCCGACGGCGTCGACGCGGACCCCGACCGGGTGGTCGTGACGACCGGCGGCGTCGAGGCGCTCTACCTGACGCTGTTGACGGTGACCGACCCCGGCGACGAGGTGGTCGTGCCGACGCCGGCCTGGCCGAACCCGTTCTCGCAGGCCCGTCTGGCGGGGACGGAGCCCGTCGAGGTTCCGCTATCCCCCGCCGACGGCTTCGCTCTCGACGCCGACCGACTGATCGACGCCATCGGCGACCGGACCGGCGCCGTCGTGGTGACCTCGCCGTCGAACCCCACCGGTCGCGTGTTCGAGACGGCGGCGATGGAGCGGGTCGTCGAGGCCGCCGCCCGCCACGACGCCTACGTCGTCGCCGACGAGGTCTACCACGAACTCGCCTACGACCGCCACCCCGAACGCCTCGCGGCCGTCACCGAGTATCCCGAACGGGTGATCACCGTCGATTCGTGTTCGAAGACCTACGCGATGACGGGCTGGCGCGTCGGCTGGCTCAGCGGCCCCGAAGCGGTGACGGCGGCGGTGACGAAGATCCACGAGAGCACGACCTCGTGCGTGAACACGCCCGCCCAGCACGCCGCCCTCGCCGCGCTGACCGGCCCCGACGAACCGGTCCGGGAGATGCGGGCGGCCTTCGAGCGCCGTCGGGACGCGATCGTCGACCGACTCCGCGAGATCCCGGGCGTCTCGACGACGCGGCCCGAGGGCGCCTTCTACGCGTTCGTCGACGCGAGCGACCTGTCGGGGTCGAGCATGGACGTCGCAAAGCGCCTGCTGTTCGAGTACGACGTGGTCGCCGCCCCCGGAAGCGCCTTCGGCGAGGCCGGGGAGGGCTACCTCCGGTTCAGTTTCGCGAACGACCTCGGCCGGATCGAACTGGGGCTGGAGCGCTTCGAGCGGATGGTCCGCGAGGGACGGGGGCGCTGATCGCGTTCCGAGCGTCCGTCGTTCCGGTCCCGTTCGTATCGAGCCTCTCTCGGGTTCGGCGTCGCTACGACGGCCAGTCGGGGTCGATCCCGACGAGGTCGGCGCTGACCCGCCAGAGGCGCTCCCGGAACTCGGGATCGGTCGCGCTCTGCGCGGGCGTTTCGGGACCGTCCGCCCCAACGTAGCGCCCCGAACGGGTCCCGTAGGCGGGCGCCGTCGCCAGTTCGACGAGGCGGTCCGCGCCCGCCTCGGGGGTCGTACCGATCCCGGGAACCGCCGCGGCGATCCGGGCGAACAGCCGCGTTCGGAGGCCCGCGTCCCGGAACAGGCGCGTCGACGGGACGAATCCCGGATGGAAGCAGTTCGCGACGACGTCGGCGTCGTCGCCCCCGAGTCGGTCGGCGAGTTCGAGGGTGAAGGCGACGTTCGCGAGTTTCGATCGCGCGTAGGCGTCGATCGCGCTGTACCCGCGCTCCATCCGGAGGTCGTCGAACGCCAGTTCCCCTCGCCGGTGAACCGCGGAGGCGGTGACGACGACGCGGGCGGGCGCCGACGCGCGAAGGAGGTCCAGGAGTTCGTGCGTGAGCAGGTACGGCGCGAGGTGGTTGACGGCGAACGTCAGTTCGACCCCGTCGTCGGTGATCGTCCGTTCGTCCGTCGAGAGCCCGGCGTTGTGTGCGAGCACGTCGAGTCGGTCGTACGCGCTCGCGACGTCGGTGGCCAGCCGTCGCACCGCGTCCCGAGTCGCCAGGTCGACCCCGTGAAAGCGAACCGTCCCCGGCGTCGAGGCGGTCGTCTCGTCCGCGAGCCGTCGGCCCCGCCGTTCGTCACGGCCGACGAGCGCGACCGTCGCGCCGGTCCGCGCGAGTTCGCGGGCGGCGACGGCGCCGATGCCGCTCGTCCCGCCCGTCAACAGTACCACACTGTCGTCCGCAGTGCCGTCCATGCTCTACGATCGGCGGCGGGTTACAAAACGGGTGAGGAACGCCGGTTGGCCTCCGAGGCGTCGCCGACCGGGTCCGGATCCCGTCCGGCGACGCGCGGAATCGGTGGGCGGGATCGCGTTCCACGGACCGCGGGTCAGCGAACGCTCGTCGCGCCTCGCTCTCTGGACCGGTCCCGGTCCCGCGTGCGCCGGGCAGCGCGCAGGACGAGCCCCCCGGCGACCCCGGCGCTGGAGAAGATCACGGCCTGTCCGACCACCACGGAATCGAGGGATCGTCCGTCGACGTATCCCAGAAGTACCGCGAGGAGCGCGACCGCCCAGAAGGACCCCGACAGCACGATCCCGAGGACGGCCGGCGCGACGAGCGCTCTCAGACCCCCGGGGGCCCGCGTGTCGGCCGTCAGTCGGAGCCAGCCGTACCCCGCGGCGAGGACGAGGGTGACCAAGAGACACGCAAGGAGCGCTCCGAGAAGGACGAGTCCGATCCAGAGGGTGTGTAAGTGTAGCGGCAGCATAATTTCAGGACAATTCTCCGCATACGGTATGTCTCCCAGGGAGATAACCGTATCGTGAGCGGGGGCTCCGTCTGTTTCGGACCGGCACGAACCCCTCGGGAAGACTTCGTTCTAGCTCACAGGACCCGGTGTTCGGCGAGATCGCTCCCGGATAATCCCGTAGAGGTACCCGTCGAGGAATGCAGCGGTCGCCGTTGTGAAACGGCGACCAGCGACGTGAGATGGGCTCCGAATCACCACGGTTCGAAAACGATTCCGACCGACTTCGTCTCGAACGTCCTCCATCCGCAGGGGCCACCAGAATCGGAGCCTGCGATGCGAATCGAGGACCGGGGGGTGAGGTGGGGAGACACGCGATCACACGAGTCCGCTAAAAGCGGCGCTTACGGCTTTCGCTTCGCGGCGAAATCGGCCTCATCGCCTTCGTCGTGATCGGTAACGTCACCTTGAGAAGGGGTTCGTGACTGCAGGCTCGATCCGCTACGGGCCGGGCCGAGCACGCGCCACAGGATTCGCGGGCGAAACAAGACGGTTGGTGGCTGCTGCATCGAGAGGACGCTGGTAAAGGCATCAGTCAGCGCTCCATCGGTGTGGGCCCTGCGGAACAGGCGGGACAGATACCAATCGAAAAGAGCAGTTCCGCGTGGCTTGGGGCCACGGGTCTGGGGGAAACCGAAGTCGGCTCCGATCGCCATCATCCATGCAGTGTCGACGACCTCTGCGACACGAGCGAAAAAGCGGAGCGCGAGCGCCTCGCGGCCGTCCGTCGCAAGGACGTGGTGAAGCACCAGCGCTTCGAGCGCCGCCACCGACATACCCTGGCCGTAGATCGGGTTGAAACTGGCGATCGCATCGCCGACGACGACCAATCCATTCGGGAACCGATCGAGATCCTCGTAGCGATGCCGGCGGTTGGATTGGAACGGGTAGTGGTGGATCTCCTCGGAGACCCACGGGTGTTCATCGAGGAGGTGTTTCAGTTCGGGAGTGGGAAGGCTCCCGGCGAAGTCTTCGAATCCCGCCGTATCCGTCGGCGGATGATCGCCGTGAACGCCGTGTAGGTTCACCAACCACCGATCCCCTTCGACGGGTAACACCGCGCCACCCCGAGTGCGGGGCGCCTCGGCCAGCACACCGATCATCCGAGCATCATCGGTGGGTCGCTCGATGAAGGTAGTGCTGTAGGCCACGTTGATGTGCACCTCATCCATGACGGGCGGCGTGTAGTCGTGATTCTCCAGCCAGACCGGCGTCCGGCTCGTCCGGCCGGTGGCATCGACGACGAGGTCGGTGGAAAGCTCCGCTCGCCCGGCGTCTTCGTTCCGGATCGCCACACCGGTCACGGCGGTCGCTGCGTCGTCGACCAGGTAGTCGACGCATTGACAGCGATCCCATAGCTGGACGGCATCGAGCCGGGAGACGTGCCGTCTGAGCACCTGTTCGTAGAGCGGTCGGGTTGCTGCGTAGAGCGGAAACGGCTTCGATCCGGCGGCGAGGAAGTCGCCCTGACCGTAGGTGTAGAGGTCGTGTTGGCCGTCGATCGCCACGCCACCAGCGGCGAGCAGGTCCTCGCTGTAACCCGGGAACAGGTCCTCCAACGTGGTCCGCCCGGCCTCCCAGAGGATGTGGATTTGACGGGCCTGAGGTACGCTCCGGCGTGCAACCGGCTCGTCAGGTAGCGGGTCCCGATCGATGACCGTGACCTCGTCGAACGCGTCTGCCAGGATTCGGGCCGTGCACAGACCAGCGATGCTCGCGCCGACCACTACTGCATGTCCCCCGTCCGTGTCGGGCTGGGTACTCTCGTATCGTGGGACGGTTGCCAAGGTCATACCAGCTATCCTCCTCTGCGTTCATCGGTCGCGGACGATCCGACTGGACATAGTGCCTGCATGGTATCCTCCTATACATGTGATGACACATAGCACGAAAAACCCTCTGAAAACCACTAGACCTATCCAAAATCGGGATATCGAGATCGCCGTAGTATCGGTTAGGAGGGTAGTGATGAACCGTAGCGTCGGACATGATAGCTGAAGGATGTACGAGTCCCACTGACTGGTTCTCCCGTCAGCACGATCGAGGCTGAACTGTTCGCCCGCTCCCGGCTTCGACCGGCGTCGAACGGATCTCGCCCGACCGGGACCTGCGGCCGGGTCGGATTCCCGACCCCGATCCAGCGAAAGCCACTGGAGAAGGCACCCCGGGTCACTCGATCCGCGTCCGGAGGTCGTTCACGACCGCCTCGGTTCCCGAGTCGCCGCCGATGTCGGGGGTGCGCGGGGCACCGGGATCCGCGAGCTGGTCCGCCACCGCGTCGTGCAGCGCCTGCGCGAGCGCCCCCTCGTCGAGGTGCTCCCAGAGGAGTTCCCACGAGAGGACGGTCCCGATCGGGTTCGCGACTCCCTCGCCGGTGATGTCGAAGGCGCTTCCATGGACTGGTTCGAACATCGAGGGGTGGGTTCGGGTCGGGTCGACGTTTGACGACGGAGCCAGTCCCAGACTCCCCACGATACCCGCGCCGAGATCGGTGAGGACGTCGCCGAAGAGGTTCGAGGCGACGATGACGTCGAACTCGTCGGGGCGCCTGACGAAGTCCATCGAGGCGGCGTCCACGAGCAGCCGTTCGACCTCGACGTCGGGGTACTCCTCACCGACCTCGGTCACGATATCGTCCCAGAAGACCATTCCATGAGCCTGGGCGTTGGACTTCGTGATGCTCGTGAGTTTCCCGTCGCGCTCGGTCGCGGCCTCGAACGCCGCGCGAACGATCGTCTCGGTCCCCTCGCGGGTGAACAGCGCGCTCTGGACCGCGACCTCGTTGTCGAACCCCGCGTACTCCCGGCCGCCGAGGTCGGCGTACTCGCCCTCGGTGTTCTGTCGGTAGACGACGAAGTCGATGTCGCCGCCGGCGTACTCCCGCAGCGGGCTGGTGATCCCCTCGAACAGATACGAGGGCCGCTTGCAGACGTGCTGTTTGAACCCCTTCGTGATCTCCAGGCGAAGGCCGTGCAGGGTCACGTGGTCGGGGACGTCGGGGTGACCCACGGCACCGAGGAAGATCGCGTCGTACCCCCGGAGTCGGTCGAGGGCGTCCGCGGGCATCATCGCGCCATCCGAGAGGTATCGCTCGGAGCCCCAGTCGTACCGGGTGGTCGAGATCGACACGTCGTGGGCGTCGGCGGCCTCCTCGACGAGCGGCATCGCGTGATCGACGACCTCGGGGCCGATGCCGTCCCCCGGAACGACCGCTATATCGTAGCTCATCGGCGGGGAGACGTGTCCCGGTCCCATAACGGGGTCGGTCACGGGATCCGAGCAGGATCGAGACGACGACCGGCCGGAACATCGACGCGGTGGCGAGGCGATCACCGACGACCGACCGCACGCGGGACGGGTCGACTCGCGCGCTCGTTCGCCGGGTTCCGACGCGTTCGCGCCCCATCACGAACGATTCGGATCGCTTCCATCACCCCGATCGGTGACGTCCTTCGGCCTTCTCGCGGCGATCGAAGGGCCTCGACGCATCCGACTGGCTGGGTAGTTGGTTCACACGGAGTTCGGAGCGGGAGGTGCCGGCCGGGATCGATTCGGTCGGGCGCCAGTTCGATCCGGTTTCCCGGTCCGAGGGGTGCGGGAGCCGATAGCCTTCCCCGAGATTCGGTGTAGAGGGCGCGTCCGCTACCGTGCGATGCCGGCTGGACGGGCCCCGTTACGGGATTGACCGATAGCCCTATTAGCGCAGAACATATCATATTTATTATGGATAGGAGACGGTTTCTCGGATTGACGGCGGGAACGGGCATCGCGCTCGCGGGCTGTACGGCAGACGAGGGGGTAGAGGGCGTGAAGCCCGCCGAGAACGACACGGACGCCGAGGGAGAGCCACCGGCGGACGATTCCGAGGGGAAGAAACCGGAGCCGGAGGGCGGCGACGGCCATCCGTACACGCACTACGACCTCGATGTTCGCGACGAGCGACCGGGGGGCCACCCCGTCTGGATCGATCGGAACGGGCGCATCTACGGGCGCAGCGGCCCTCGCGTGCTGGTCAGCGACGACTGGTGGGAGACGACCGAGACGCTGTACTCCTTCGAGGAGGAGGGGACCAAAGAGGAGTACGTCCAGATGGTCGTCGTCCCCGACAGCGGGCGCGTGATCGCCGCGACCGGTGGTCGGGGTACGGTCGGCGGAAAGATCCACCTGATCGACGAGGATTTCGAGGGCTCCGAGGCGCTCTACCAGTTCGAGTACGGCCGGATGTCGAACGAGTTCGGCCACGCCGTCCACGAGGACATCGTCGTCATCTCAACGTACGGGCTCTCGGACTTCGACGCGAACAGGCACGCCAACGAGGTGATCCTCTCGACCGATGGCGGGCGATCGTTCGAACTCGTCCTCGAACCCGAACTGGTCACCGAGGACGCGGCGAACCACCACGTCCACGACGTGGAGTACGACCCCTACGCCGAGCGTATCTGGGTCGCCGTCGGCGATCACGGCAACTCGCAGATCTACTGGAGCGACGATCTGGGCGACTCGTGGGAGGAACTCGACGAGCGGGGTCGCGTGACGATGATCACACAGATCGCCGCCTTCGAGAACTGCGTCGCCTTCGGCACCGACGGCGTCCCGGAGGGGATCATCCGCTGGGAACGGAAGGGGCCGGACGACGCCCCGAACGGCGTCGGCGACCTCGTCCGTCCGCACGTCGAGATCGTGACCGATCCCGACGACGACGTCATGGAACTGTACGCCCGGCGGCGCTGGCACGTCCGCGAGGACGACGGACGCGAGCTGTGTCTCATGCCGTTTGGCTACTCGACCATGCACGAGACCGCGGCGGATTCGGTCGTGCTCGCGAGCGTCGACGGCGACGAGTGGTACGAACTCCACCGAACCGAGACCCGAGAGATCCTGCTGTCGAACGTCATGGGGCCGCTGTCGATGGACGGCGACCGGCGAACGCTCGTCTCAGATAGTTTCCAAGCCGAGGGGTACCAGATCGACGCGACGGTCCCGAAGTTCTGGGACTGAGGCGATACATCGCCGTATCCAGGTCGTTACGCCTCCCCTTCGTCAGCGCCCCAGCGGCCGTGGGTGGCTGGCGCAGTCGGAGTACCGTGCATCCGGGTTCTCGGGGCACGTCGTCGATGGCCGGTCGGCACCCGTCGAGTCAGGAACGCCTTCGCACGGAGCGGGCAGTCGACCATCGTGAGACGACCCTCGCCGCAGAATATCGTCACCCTTCTGATCATTGGCTCCCAGCGGGGGAGTCGATTCCCCTCGCTGGCGTCGCGGGCGGTGGACGCCGCGATTGGCCGGTCGGAATCGGATTGTGGTCCTACGAGCGGGAGTCCGTTCGTCGGATCGATACTCATACCGTCGGTCATACCGCCGTGAATCGCCAGGAGCCACGACGGGCGGGACTCGTGCCCGTGCCCGTCTAACTATGCCACTGCAGGCCAGACTCCCACGACCGACAGTATCAATCGCGACGGTCGTCCTCGCGACGGCCGCGGGCCCACAGGAACGCCCCGAACGCCAGGGGCGAGAGGAGCGCGGCGCCGAGGCTTCCGAGCACCGTGAGGTGTGTGGTCGTCACGTCGTAGACCCCCTCGAGGGCGTCACCCACGACGACCGCACCCTTCATCCCGGCGGCCTCGTGGGGCTCGCACGCGTATTTGCTGATCCCCACGCCGTCGAAGACGAGACCGTACTCGCCTCTCGACTGCTCCGGGCTGGCATAACTCCCGTCGGCGGCCGCGAACCAGTGCGGACCGTCCTCGCCGACCCACTCCCAGACGACTCGCGTCCCCGGGTCGACGTTGATGGCGGGCGGGGAGAGCGCGAATCCGCCGCCGTTTCCGTCCACACCGACCCGGATTCGCACCTCCTCGCGGCCGCGCATGTCGACCGTCCCCTCGAAGTTGTCGACGTCGTCGAACCAGTCGCCGTAGTCGGGCTCGCGCGCGACGTACTCGTACTCAGCGTCCGGCTCCGAGGTCGGTGCGGGCGTCGCGACGGCGACGTCGCCGACGACGACCGCGCCTTTCATCCCCATCGGCTCGTGGGGAGCGCACACGTATCTGGAGACGCCCGCCGTCTCGAAGGCGTGCTCGAACGTCGTACCCGCATCCCCGACCATGTCGCTCTCGTAGGCGCCGTCCTCGTCGACGACGTTGTGCGCGCCGCCCTCGCCGGTCCACTCCCAGACGACGGTCGTGCCGGGATCGACGCGGACGGCCGCCGGGCCGAAGGCGAACCCGCCGCCGTTGCCCTCGGCTCCCACGGCGACCGTGACGCGTGCCGCCCCGCGCTCGTCGACGATCCCCGCGTAGTTCGAGACGTCGGCGAACCAGTCGGTGAGGTCGACCGCCTCCTGTGCGCTGACCGGACGCGCGGTGCCAAGAGTCGCTCCACCGACCGAGAGGGCTGCTGCCGTCGTCAGGAATCGTCGGCGGCCGACGTTCGGGCAGGGTTCGATCGTACTCATATGTATCCCTACCGGAGAGGAAGGCATAACCCCCGAACCTGATTCTCGGGCGATGGGAATCGTGACTTCGATATATAGTATCTCAACGGATATGTCCAACTGGAGACGAACCACTCATGACGACCACTATGACGCGGCGGCAGGTGCTCCAGACGACCGGTGTCGTCGGGACGGCGGCGTTGGCCGGCTGTACCGTCGGCGCCCCCCCGACCAACGACGTGCGGGCGAAGCAGATGCTGGCCGAGGAGAGCCTCGGTGCGGCTCACCCCGTCGACGTCGACCGGATCGCGGCCGATCCCCGGGCGATCCCGAAACCCATCACTCGGACGTCGCCGGAGACGGTCGAGGTCGAACTGGAGACGGTCGAACTGGTCGCGGAGGTCGAACCCGGCGTCACGTTCACGTACATGACGTTCAACGGGCAGGTCCCGGGCCCGTTCATCCGCACCCGCGTGGGGGATACGGTGGATCTCACCATCCGCAACAACGAGGACAGCGCGATGGCCCACAACGTGGACTTCCACGCGACCCGCGGCCCGGGCGGCGGCGCGGAGGCGACGACCGTCGCCCCCGGCGAGGAGAAACACCTGCGGTTCAAGGTGACCTACCCCGGCGCGTTCGTCTACCACTGTGCGGTCGCGAACGTCGACTACCACATCTCGGCGGGAATGTTCGGCCTCATCCTCGTCGAACCCGAGGAGGGACTACCCGAGGTGGACCACGAGTTCTACATCGGCCAGCACGAACTCTACACGAACGGGACGACCGGCCAGGAGGGCCACCACGAGTTCGACTTCGACCGCATGGCGATGGAGGACCCGACGTACGTCCTGATGAACGGCGAGAAGCACGCGATCTCGCCCGGCAAATACGCCGAGATGACCGTGAAGACGGGCGAGACCGCCCGGGTCTTCTACGCGGTCGGCGGGCCGAACCTGCTGAGCAGCCTCCACCCGATCGGCAGCGTCTTCGACGAGGTCTGGGAGCAGGGCGCGCTGGCGAGCGAACCGATGCGCTACGTCCAGACGACGCCCGTGCTCCCGGGAAGCGCGTGTGTCGCGACGATGTCGTTCCCGGTTCCGGGGGACTTCAAGCTCGTCGACCACGCGCTGTCGCGGGTCGCTCGCAAGGGGGCGCTCGCGGTCATCACCGCGGAGGGGCCGGAGAACCCCGAGATATTCGAGCCGGTCGACTAGCGGATTCGGCCGGATTCGTCACGACGCGGTCCGTCCGACCACCGTTCTCCGTGTTCGCCAGCGGGAGCGACGAATGGCGGCCACGGGTAGGATGATGGAAATTCCGATCGGTGGGCTGCCGCGGATACGGAAGCGGCCAGCCGGGCCCACGATGCACGGAGGACGCAGGCGCGTCGACGAACGCCCGGTCGTCCATCGTCGGAACCGCGCCGCCGGACTTACCGTCGCGTAATTAATCCAGTAACTTATTAGTTAGATTAAATATATACGGAGAAACGGGTTTTCATCCATGTAGACGATGGTTGAACGAACGACTACGGACGAAGCGGAACTGCAGAGCAACTGGACGCGACGGACGTTCGTCGCGGCCCTCGGCGCGACCGGTATCGCCGCCGCAACGGGCAGCGCACAGGCCAGCGACGGCGACGTCGTCGCCGAGGTCGAGGAGACGAGCGACGGGAGCGTCGACCTCCGGGCGTTCGACGAGGTGCTCGGCCGCCTCGAGCGCGCCGCCGACGCCCTCGAGTTCCCCGCCCGGCGGATCGGTGCGACGCCACGGGGCGAACAGCACGGTGCGACCCACTGGGGGATCCACTTCGAGACGGAGAAGGCGATCCACCTCGGCGAGGCGACCGTCGACGCCGACGAATCGGGCACGTTCAGGGCGGTCGTCGGGCGCTACGACGGCGACAGCCACTTCGCCCCGGTCCACGAACGCGACGTCAGCGTCGATGCGGGGCTCAACACGATCGACCTCGACATGGCCCTCGAACCCGGCGAGTACCTCCTGACGCGCGACGGGAGCTTCCCGCTGCGCCGCGCCGCGTGGTCGGGCTGGGAGAGCCAGAGCCGCGACGGCCTCGAACTCAAGGGCGGCGCGAACCCGAACTACGCGGACAACCGCTACTGGTACTACTACTTCGACCTGAACGTCGCCGCACACGAAGACGCCCACCTCTGAACGATGACCCAGTACTTCACCAACGAACGCGTCCTCGAGTGCCTCGAGGGCCGCGAGATCGGCGGCGGCGTCGGCCACCGCGCCGACGTCGGCCTCGCCGACGCCGACGTGATCGTCGAGAGCCGCTCGGAGTTCTTCGCCGCCCTCGGGTCGTCGGCCGACGTGATCGGGATCCCCGGCAACGCTCGGATCGACCTCTCGGGTCGTGACTTCACCATCCGGGGACAGACGATCGTCTCGGATCGCGGCGTCGACGGCTCGACGGGCGCGCTGCTGTACACCACCGACCACGGGAAGGACAGCCCCGCGTGGGACGGCGGCTCCTCGGGCCGGGGCGTCATCACGATGCGCGGCGGGTCGCGCATCAGCGGCGTCCGATTCCGGGGGCCGTACCACGACCACTACGACGACCCCGAGTACCCGGGCTACATCCCGCTCGACAGCGGTACCGCGAGCGAGCGACGGCGCAAGCGCGAGCGGCGGTACGCCCGCGGGATGCGGATCCTGCACGACGACGTCGAGGTCGACAACTGCGAGCTCTACGGCTGGCCGAACCAGGCGATGGCGATCGGCGCGTCCTCGACGGCCGTCTCGCCGCACGTCCACCACGTCTACGGCCACGACTGCATGATGGTTGGAGCGGGCTACGTCGTCGACGTGTTCAACGGCCACCCGACGATCGAGCTGAGCTACTTCAACGCGACGCGCCACTCGGTCAACGGCTTCGGCTTCCCGACCTGTGGCTACACGCTCGAGGACTGCGTGTTCGGCCCCTCGACCTACAGCCACGCCGTCGACATGCACTGTCTGGCGGAGAACGGCTACAGCGGCGACCTCACCGCCGGGGGCCGCGTCGAGGTCCGCCGGTGTACGTTCGCGTTCACGCACTCGATCCGGGGCACCAACTGCCAGGCCATCGCGTTCCGGGGGTATCCCGACGACCGGTACGTCACCGACGACAACCGGTTCCTCCACGCCGTCGACGGGAGCTTCGAGAACCCCGCGAACACGGGCCGCCAGCCCGTGCCCTACAGGCAGGTCAACGTCGGCAGCGGCTGGCACGGCTGGTACGCCTCGGGCAATCAGTACGGCGTCGGCGAACGCCACCGCTCGGGGATCGGCGCGCCGATCAACCTCGACGACCCGATGGACGGCAAACCGCTCGTCGACGAGGAACGTCGACGGGCGCTGCGGGCCGCGCTCACGACGCTCGAGTCGTAAGGATCGGCGCCCGAGTACGGTACGTCACGCGGTAGGACACTCCCGAGGAGCGTGGTTGCTGTTTTCGTATCTAGTAGCGATCCCGTCTCGAACGAAAGCGACTCCGTGCGAGCGCGACCGGACGGCCGGTAGCGGATGCTAACGCTGGCGTCGGAGTGCGGTTCACGATATACACACGTAGTTCGTCTGGAACCTGACCGAACGTCCGCGGATCGACGACGACGACCGACATCCGCTTCGCTTTCGATCCGGCTGTACGCGATCAGGCGTCGTCCCGCCGGCGGAGCGCGCGATACCCGATTCCGACGACGACCGAAATCCCGTAGCAGACGACGACGAAGGGGAGCCAGTAGAGCCGGAAGCCGAAATTCCTGACCACCGGGAGGACGTCGCCGACGACGGTCATGGCGACGAAGACCGTGTAGCCGGGCAGCGCGAGCGGAGAGAAGAGCCGCGTGTCGACGACGCCGATCGCGAGCGGAAAGATCAGCAGCGCGAAACTGATCCAGACGGGCGGGGCGACGAGACGGTCGACGGGAACGCGCGTTCCGTTCATGCGATCCGTCGGATACCGTGGCGCTCGAGAAGCAGTTCGGTTATCGCGGTGGTCCACCGGAGTTGCGTCTCGAGATCGAGCAGGAACTCCGTCAGTTCGGCGAGGAAGCCCGCGACGCCCAACTCGAGGTGGACCTTCTGGACGAGGAGTCCGGAGTCCCGGTCGTCGTCCTGGACGTTCCCCATGGCGAACCGGTGAAAGCGCATCGTCGAGGGAACGTAGCGGTCGTTCATGGCGTCGATGACGTGTTCCGCGTCCTCGACCGCCCCGCCCGCTCGTGTCGGGAAGATCGCCTGGCCCACCCATCGAGGGTGCGTCTCGAACAGGCCGCGGGACCGATGGAGGTCGATGACGACGTCAGGGTCGGCGTCCTCGACGACGCCCCAGATCGCACGAGCGAGGTCGGTCTCGAGGTCCCGTCCGCCGGGGAACTGCCGATTGAGATCGCCGCCAGGCCCTTCGCGGGCGTTTCGCTCGATGGCGACGATATTGGCGAGCGGAACGACGACCAATCGGCCCGCGTCGATCCCCCAGTCGGTGGCGGCGGCCGCGACCCGATAGCCGTTGATCTCGTTGCCGTGCATCCCGCCGATGAGTACCGCCGTCGGCCCCTCCGCCGACCCGTCGACCTCGTAGACCCCGGTCTCACGGTCGGTTCCCGCCATGAGCGTCTCGGCGAGTCGATCGCGATTCAGCGCGTCTCTGGCGCGTGCAACTGAGCGGTTCGGTGAGTGTTGGAGCGATCGTATCGCCGCTCCGCCCGCGATCAGTGACCCGGCCACGAGGGTACCGCCGGAAGCGAGCACGGACCGTCGTCTCATTAGCGACGGTAGGCGGATGAGTCAGATAAGGTTCGCCATCATGGACGCGTGCTCGGAGCCGGTAGCCAGACAGCCGATACGGAGGGGACGACGATCGAAGCAAGGCGAGGAGGTGTGACGGTCGCGGCGGGGTGATCAACTCGCGGATGAGCCCCAGCACCATAACGGTGGGCCATCATCGTGTGGCTTCCAGTCTCGTCTGCTCTACTCTAATTTATATATTTTCAGATATAGTAATATGAAAGTTGATAAATGACGTTGTAGATATCGTCATCAATGGGGCAACCGGTAACCGACTCCACCGACCGTGATCGGGTTATAGAGGCTCCGACTATCGAACCGTACCCCGAGTGTGAGGACCCGATCCTGGGACGGACGGGTGGGACGCCGGTCATCGAACACGGTGGACGGCAGGCCGGTCGGACGTACTGCAAGCTGGAGTACGAGAACCCGACCGGGTCGATGAAGGATCGCGTCGCGCTGGGGATGATCTCGAAGATGCGGGCGGACGGCGAGATCGATGGCGAGGGGCCGGTGATCGAGGCGAGTTCGGGCAACACGGGGGGCGCCGTGGCGCTCGTGTGTGCGAGGCTGGGACTGGACTGTCACATCACCTTTCCGGAGGGGACGAGCGGGCAGAAATCCGGCTACATGGAGGCCTACGGGGCGACCACGACGGCGTGTCCGGACGTCGCGTCCGATCACGAGGACTACTACGCCCGGCAGGCCCGACGGATCGCCGACGAGGAGGGCGGGACCTTCCTCAACCAGTATGAAAACGAGTTGAATCCAGAGGTTCACTACGAGTGGACCGGCGAGGAGGTCGTCCAGCAACTCGACGGGGACGTGACCCACATCGTCTCGCCGATGGGGACGGGCGGGACGCTCTCGGGGATCGCTCGTCGCGTGAAGGAGGAGTACCCCGAGGTGCAGGTCGTCGGCGTCGACGGCGTGAAGTCGAACATCTGGACGTCCTTTCACGGCGAGGACCCGGTCGAGTACGACGTCGCCGTCGAGGGGCTCGGGAAGGGAGAACGGCTCCCGACGATGTGGTTCGACTACATCGACGACGTGCGGACGGTGGCCGACGAGGCGGCCTTCGAACGCGCGCGCTCCGAGGCGCGAAACGGGTTCCTCATCGGGCCGAGTTCCGCCGCGGCGCTCGAGATCGCCGACGAATACAGCGAAGCCCCGGAGAACGTGGTGTTGACGATCGTCTGCGATAACGGGGATCAGTACTTCGACGTCATCAACGAGGGCTGATGGGGAGTATCACAGCCAGTCAGAGACACGCGCGTCTCGACGGGGTCCGGTGTTCGAGTCAGAGAGAGAACCCTCTGAACTCCTACGATACTCCCAGCGAGTAACGGCCGGTGACGCCGACCAGCCCCGGGCGTCTCTCGCGCTCGCGCCGAGAGGAACGGCGACCTGCTACTCGTCCATTTCGGCCCCACAGACGCTACAGAAGTCCGCTTGCCATGGAACCGTCACACGGACTTCGCGACGCTCACCACACTGTGGACAGTACATCTCCGTACCCGTCTTGCACCCCTGCATCCACCCGGATCCGTCTACCCTCTCCGGGTCCAAAACCCCATTGAACGGACGACAGAGATATCGGCGAATCGAGTATGTTCCATCGCGTGTGTTATAGCTGGTCGTGGTATGCAAGCACAAGACACTGGGTGATAGACCACCCTCGCCCTACTGGACGTCGGAATCCGTCCACCGGCACGAGGAACACGTCGAAAGGAGGTGATCAACCCCATACC
Organism: Halalkalicoccus sp. NIPERK01; assembly: GCF_030287405.1. Lineage (NCBI taxonomy): Archaea > Methanobacteriati > Methanobacteriota > Halobacteria > Halobacteriales > Halalkalicoccaceae > Halalkalicoccus > Halalkalicoccus sp. NIPERK01. Next base: position 51,321 of record NZ_JASVVV010000006.1, read on the forward strand.
CGTCGTACAGAAATTCCGTCCACCCACTCCAGAGCCAAACTGCGTCGCTTCACCCCCTCGTAGTTGATTGTAGCTTCCGTGTGTGGAGATCGCAGTGACCGGGGTTCGGTCCTGGCCCCGGTCTCGTTTCCGTCCCGGCATCGATGACTCGGCGTATAATCGCCACCTGAACGTCCATCCACCGAGTGCTATCGGCGCGATCAGTGAAACAGCCTACGAGGACGGGAACGGAACTGCCGTTGGCCCACCCTTCACGGTGCACTGACTGAGCGACGCTACCTCAGTTCTCCTCGGTCCCAGTCGGGCCGGGTTCGAGCGGAACGGTCGCATCGTTACTGATGACTGGTGTAGTTCACTCACAGACCGAGGCCGTTCCAGCCTCGCGACGAGGAGGAGACCACGGCCGAACCGGTTCGGCGGAACAACCTCTATCCCTGCGGTCGAACGGTCCTTGGGGCTCTGTCAGAGGCACCCGATCCGTCCTTCGGACGCTCCCTCTCGAAGCGGTGTATAGAACGACGGGACGACCGACGAAACGGGCGTGGCTGTTTCCCCCGTCTCGCCGCTTAGAATATCGTGCGTCTCGGTGACGGGCAGTTCCGTGTCATCGACGGATCCACGCGAATTCGTGCCGACGGTTCGCTATTCCCACAGAATAGACGGTGCCGAGCGATCCGTAGCGTTTTGTGCTCACTCTCCAAGTGTCCGAGTAGCACCCATGTCGACTGCCAACGACCGCGTCGTCGTGGTTGGAGCCGGCGTCTCGGGGCTCGCCATCGCCCGGGAACTCGCGCCCGACCACGACGTCATCGTCCTCGATAAAGGCGGTGTAGCCGCGGACACGTCCTCTCGAGCGTCCGGGATGATCTCGCTCTCGCTCGAACCGTTCCCCGAGGAGTGGGCGTCGTTCGCCCTCTCGCAGTTCCGCGACCTCGACGGACGGGGCGTCTTCTCGTTCACCGAGCGCGAGACGGTCCGGCTCGTTCCCGAGGCGAACGCCGACCTGTACACCGACCGGGCACCCGACGGCGGGGAGTTCCTCACTCGATCCGAACTGAAGCGGCGCCATCCCGATTCGTTCGGCGATCTGTCGGCGTACGGCGGCGGGCTCGTCTACGACGGCACCGGCTCCCTCGACGCGCTCGACTACGCGATGACGCTGAAGTGGGCCGCGGAACGGGCGGGAGCCGGGATCTTCCGCGATCACGAAGTGAGGGACGTTCGAGTCGAGGACGGTGCGGTGGTCGGCGTCGAGACGGAGTACGGTCGTATCGAGGCCGACCACGTCGTCTACGCGACGGGATGGCGGACGCGTGACCTCCTCGACGGGTACGTCGAACTGCCGGTGAGACCGCTCCGGTGGAACGCGGTCGTCATCGAACCCGACGATCCGCTTCCGGACGACTGTCCCATGGGGTCCGAACCGACGATGCGGATGTACTGGCGGCCAACCGATCGTGGGAACGTGCTCGTCGGCGGGAACGAACACCTCCTCAGCGATCCCGAGGGCACGCCGATGGGCGTTCAGCCATCGTTCCGGGAACGCGTGGTCGAGGACGTCGCGCCGCTGCTCGAGGGGGTCGCTGCGGGACGTATCCGCCGCGAGGACTGCTGTCCGACCGCGGACTGCGCCTCGCCCGACGGTCTCCCGATCATCGACGCCCCCGCGGAGGGGCCCGAGGGGCTCGCGGTCGTGACCGGTCTTCACGGCCGGGGCGTCATGCTCTCGCCCGTCACGGGACGCGCCGTTCGGTCGCTGATCACCGGCGAGGACCCGCCCTTTCCGATGGCTCCGTTCCGACTCGATCGCTTCGACGACCGATCCGCCGATTTCGACTATCGAAGCCACTGGGGACCGGGGGGAGACGGTTCCGGACCGTAGCACGCGTCGACCGTCCGTTCGGGGTGTGGTCGCCGAAGGGGTTTCGGGTGAGCGATCCTCTCTTCGAGTGCGCACGCGAGCGGGAGCGAAGGAAAACCCGATACCCTATCGAACGGCCGTCACTCGAGGTTCCAGTAGGTTCGGTGGTGTTCGATCGCATCGGCCAGCCAGGCGTCGACGAGTTCGGTCGGTTCGTCGAACCGGGCGAACGGGTCGTCCAGTCCGAACCGGGCGAGATCGACGCGGCGGTCGAGGACGCCCTCGAACACGTCGAGCGTCGCGAACGAGAGGTGGGACGGCTGGTAGCCCCCCTCCTGGACGAACACGAGGCGGCCATCCGCGCATTCGTCGGCGAGTCGGCGCACGTGTCGGCCGAGCTCGAAGAATCCGTCGCGAGTGACGAGATTGCGTGCGTTCGGATCCGCCGCGCCCGCATCCTGCCCGGCGCTCACGAGAACGAGATCCGGGTTGTACTCTCGAACGACGGGATCGACGATGCGCTCGAAGAGCGCGTCGTAGCCCCGGTCACCCGTCCCGGGAGGGAGTGGAACGTTCACGGTGTAGCCCTCGCCGACGCCTGCACCGACCTCCTCGAGCGATCCCTCCTGCGGGTGGTACTCCGGGTGCCAGGAGCCGTGGTCGGCGTGGGCGCTCACGAAGAGGACGTCGTCGCGGTCGTAGAACGCCTCCTGGGTGCCGTTGCCGTGGTGGACGTCCCAGTCGACGATCGCCACCCTGTCTATGCCGTGTGTGAGTGCTTCTTCGGCGGCGATCGCGGCGTTGTTGAGAAAGCAGAACCCGTCCGCACAGGCCGGCCGGGCGTGATGGCCGCTCGGACGACAGAGCGCGTACGGCACGGTCCTCTCCCCTTCGAGCGCCTCGCGAACCGCGTCGATCGCCGCGCCGGCGGCGACGCGGGAGGCGTCGAACGTGGCCTCGTTCGCGCCGGTCGTCGTGTCCTCGATACGGCCGCCGCCGTCGGCACAAAACGCCTCTAACCAGTCGACGTAGTCCGGTTCGTGTACCCGTTCGATCTCCGAGCGCGTGGCCCGTTCCGGCGATTCGTAGCTGGTGACTTCGGGAAAGGAGTGGCCGAGCATCGCCCTGATGTTTTCGATGCGCTCGCGGCGATCCGGATGCGTCTCCTCGTGGGCGATGATGGGCATCGAGGGGAACTTGAACGTTCCTGCGGGCGGTTCGTGGTCGAGCATGCGGTCGTGCCAATAGACGGAGACGGTGTCGTCGGTCATGGGTCGAGTGTCTGCACCGTGGTATCAGTCAGCTTCGTGGGCGGGTTTATAGATCCCGGTCGTTTGGACCGGAGACCGCTGGTTCAGTCGGTGCCGCCGCGGTGTTCGAGCGCCGTGTCGTCGTCCCCCAAAAGAGCTTTTGCTAGCATGACGGTATCGTAGAGCATGGCTAGTCCGGAAGTCGGCGAACGGGTGATCGAGACGCTCGGGGACGTGGGGATCTCGTACGTGTTCAGCACGTTCGGGACGGACCATCCCCCCCTCATCAAGGGCTTGGCGAAGCACGACGACCCGACGCTGATACTCGCGCCCCACGAGATGCTCGCCGCGAGCGCCGCCCACGGCTACGCCCAGGTCACCAACGAACCGCAGGCGGTCCTCGTCCACGTCGACGTCGGGACGGCCAACCTCGGCGCGAGCGTGCACAACGCGGCGCGCTCGCGGGTTCCCATGTTCATCCTGGCGGGCCGAACGCCCGTGACGACACGGAACGAACAGCCCGGTAGCCGGAGCATCTTCGTCCACTACTACCAGGACGTCTACGATCAACACGGGCTGCTTCGCGAGTACGCGAAGTGGACGTACGAACTCGAAACGGGGGCGAACGTCGGTACCGTCCTCGCTCGCGGCCACGATCTGGCGACCGCCGCGCCGGCCGGTCCCGTCTACCTCACGTTACCTCGGGAAGTTCTGCGACAGGAATGCGAGACGACGGGGCGATCCGTCCCCCGTCGACCGGATCGGGTGACGGCGACCGCCACCACCGGCGCACGCGAAGAACTGCTCGCGTTGCTTCGTGACGCGTCTCACCCGCTGGTCGTCACCTCGTATCTCGGCCGTGACGAGTCGGCGGTCGGGGTGCTCGAGACGTTCGCGGAGACGTGCGGCGTCGGCGTGGTCGAGGCCGCGCCCGCATTCGATCTGAGCTTCGACCGCGAACACCCGCTTCACTTCGGCTTCGTCACCGAGGAGCACCTCGACGAGGCGGACCTCCTGCTCGTGGCGAACTGCGACGTCCCGTGGGTTCCATCACGGAAGACACCCGCCGAGGGCTCGACGGTCGTTCACATCGATCCCGACCCGGAGAAGCCGCAGTACCCGCTGTGGGACTTCGAGGTCGACCACCGACTGCGCGCCGAGCCGAAGGCGGTCTTCGCCGACCTCGCGGCGGCATTCGACGAGACGGGCGTGGCGAGCGAGCGACGGGACCGGTTGGCGGAGGTCGGTCGACGACGACGGGAGGAGGTCCGCTCCGGGGTGGCGGATCCGGCGGACGCCGACCGAATCACGCCGGGATCGCTCTCGGCCGTGCTCGGGGAGGTGCTCGAGGACGACGATATCGTCGTGGACGAAACCGTAACCAACACCGTCGACGTGCTGCGACACCTGACGCGGACGGAACCCGGCAGCTACTACTCGTACTGCAGCAGCGGTCTCGGGTGGGCCGGCGGTGCGTCGCTCGGCATCAAACTCGCCCGGCCGGCATCACGCGTCGTTTCGCTGGTCGGCGACGGCTCGTTCGTGCTCGGCAACCCGGTCGCCGCCCTCCAGACCGCCGCGGCCTACGACCTGCCGTCCCTCACCGTCGTGTACAACAACCGCAGATGGCGAGCCGTCGAAGACGCGATACGGGACCAGTACGGCGAGCCGGGGTTCGACGCCCGGTCGTTCACGGAGTACGCACCCGAATCGAACCTCGCGAGGCTGGCCGAGGTCGTGGGGGGATACGGCGAGCGCGTCGACGATCCCACGGAGCTAGCCGGGGCGATCGAATCCGGCCTCGCGGCGGTCGATGACGGCGATCCGGCGATACTGGACGTTCGAATAACGGAGTGACCGACACTCGCGCGAGCACCGACAGGCCGGACGGACGGGGCCCCCCTCGCTGTTCGAAGATCGCGAGCGTTCGAGCCACTGGCCCGTTCGATACCGAATCCGCCCAGCGTCGTCTCACTCGTGTTCCACCGTCTCGAGGGTCCCTCGGTACCGGCGCACCCAGAGCACCTGGAGGGGGGCGATCAGTAACGGGGTGTAAAACGCCAGTTCGAGCGACACCGCCGCGATGGCGATCGAGACCGAGAAGACGGCCGGGGCGATCAACCCGCGGCCCGTGATCGAGCGGGCCGTTCGAGCATCGATATCCTCCTCGAGATATCCCGCTCGTGTGGCGTACGTCCAGAGTCCGACCAGGGTGACGCCGACCAGGACGATGTTGACGGCGTACAGGGTCCACGCGAACCGCGTCCCGTACAGGCCGAGCATCTCCGTCGGGTACGGGAGGAACGACACCGTGAGCAAAAAGAGGAGGTTCAGCCACAGCAGTACCCGATCGTGGCGAACGATATGCCGGAAGAGGTTGTGGTGGCCGATCCAGTAGAGACCGACGACGACGAAGCTCAACAGGTAGCTGAACACCAGCGTGTCCTGCTCGATCACCGCTGCCGGTAGCTCGTCGGGCGCGACCGACGGGACCTCGAACTGCAGGATCAACAGGGTGAGCACGATCGCGAACAATCCGTCGCTCAACGCGTCCATGCGGTCCGTATCCCGCCCGCCGACCGTTTCGATCATAGCAGTACGACGCGCCGGGGAGCCGAATAACCCACCGGCCGCGAGGGGCGAGGCGCGTCGGTTCATCGCGACCGCACCCGAGAGCCTCGAACGAGCGGCCACGGCCCTCGTCGATCTGTGGTCTCCTGTTGCTACCGCTAACGGAGGACGAACGGCTCGCACGTAGATTCAGCGATGGTTCGTCGAACGTCGACCGGGGAGCACGCCGGTTCCGGTCACCGAAGCACCTCCCGTGGGTTTTCGAACACGACTTGTCGGATCGTCTCCACATCGATCCCCATCCGATACATCTCGAAGATCGTCCGTTTGTAGGCGAAGACGTCGCTCCGAAGGATCCCCGCGCTGTCGGTCTCGACCAGAATCCGATCGGGCCCGTACTCGGCGACGACCTCGGCGACGTGGTGTGGTTCGACCCCGAGGAGCCACGGATAGCTGACGGTGAAACTGCAGTAACAGTCCGTGTTCTCGAGGACGTAGGGGGCGATCCTCGGATCGGCGTGCGAGAGCACCAGTCGGTCGTCCGGCAGGCCCGCCTCGTCTTTCAGTTCGAGATCGATCTCGACGGCGTCGCGTTTCGGGTACTCGCCGGAGAGCACGGGCTCTCGCTGGAGGGAGAGGTCCAGCTCGTAGCCGGGGATCGAGCCGTGGACCCGATCCGGGAACTCGACATCCCTGAGATCCGCGGGCGTGTGCAGGATCGCCGGCAGGTCGTGATCGGCGGCGACCTCGAGCTGGCGTCGGGTCACGTCCTTCTGTCCTTCGAGGTCCCAGCCGGCGACGTGCTGTGATTCGGTGATGCCGATCTCGCCGACGGCGGCCACCTCGTCGAGTTCGCAGTACTCGGGCATGACCTCGAGCAGGTCCTCGTAGTCCTCGACGCGAGCCCCGGTGTGGATCCCGATTCCGACCGCGGCGTCGAAGGGGTGTGCCTCCCGGATCGGGGCGAGGCGGTTGAGCGCGTCGTCCCAGAGATAGCGGACGTCCGCGGCCGCGACGGGTTTGTACGGCGTCCAGTAGTAGGCGGCGGCCATCATCACCATCGAGTGACAGCCGCTCAGCGCGAACTTCTCGCGGTCGTTCCACGAGAGCGTGTGCGCGTGGTTGTGGACGTCGATCCACGGGATGGTCGTCAGCTCTGCTGGAAGGTCGACTGGCGCATCGCCCTCGCGGTGGTCGAGGTCAGTCGGGCGCCGTGTCGGGTATCGGTGGGCCATGGGGGTGTACTCGTCAGGCGTGCCGGCAGGTGTTGTGTAGCTCGCCGATGCCCTCGATGCCGACCGTCACGGCGTCGCCGTCGTCGAGGAGGACCCGTGGATCGCGGAAGTAGCCGACCCCGTCGGGCGTTCCAGTGTAAATGAGATCCCCCGGTTCGAGGGTGAACGCCCGGCTACAGAACGCGACGAGTTCGGCGAGGTCGAAGATCAGCTGGCGGGTGTTCGACTCCTGGAGGCGCTCGCCGTTGACCTCGGTCCAGATGTCGAGATCGCCACTATCGTCGACCTCCTCGGGCGTCACGACGTGCGGGCCGATCGGGCCGAACGTATCGAGGCTCTTCCCGCGAACCCACTGTTCGTCGGCCATCTGGAGGTCCCGCGCCGAGACGTCGTTGCCGATCGTGTAGCCGGCGACGTACTCCAAGGCCTCGCTCTCGTCGACGTTCCGGGCCCGGTCGCCCATCACGACGACGAGTTCGCCCTCGTAATCCACTTCGGAGGTCAGCGCGGGGTCCCACTCGATCGTCTCGTCCGGTCCGATGAGCGACTGGGGGAACTTCGAGAACAGCACGGGCTCGTCCGGGGCGTCGAACCCGCCCTCGTCGGCGTGATCACGGTAGTTCAGGCCGACGCAAATGACCTTCTGGGGGTCCGTTATCGGCTCACGCCGGGTGAGATCCGCCGGGTCGTAGAGCCCGACACCCGTTTCCCGCGCGTACGTCGCGGCGAGTTCGACCTTCTCACGCCACTCCCACTCGGCGGTGATCGAACGCAGGTCCCGTGGGAGGGCGATCCCCGCCGCATCGGCCGCTGCGTGGAGATGAACGACCTCCTCGCCGTCGATGAGGCCCCCCCACGTGCCGTCCGTCGTCTCGGATTCGAACTGTCCGAGCCTCATGCGCGTCGCTCACTCCTGGGACTCTGTCTCATTGTTCTCCGTACAGTGTGTCGTATGGGTCCATATTCTTTACCATGTGGTAGAACGCCGACGAACGGCCGTCAGCGCGTCCAGCGACGGGGAAGGAGACTGCACGGGTCGTTCGTCGGGGTCCGACGGTCGAGCGGACGGGTAGTATAAACCGTTGAGCCGCTAGTTACGCTACATGGCTGGCTCGGAGAAGCGTTCCTCGTCGGAAGGGACACGGGAGGCGATCATGGAGGCGACCTTTCGCGCCCTCAGCAAACACGGCTATACGGACCTCCGGATGCGGGACATCGGCGACGAGTTCGAACTGACGCGACCCGTGATCCACTACCACTACAACAGCAAACACGAGCTGATCTCGTCGTTCCTCGAGTATCTCATCGCACAGTACAAGGACGACGTCACGCTCGACGACAGCGAGGACCAGTGGAAGCGACTGGAGATCCGGATCGATCAGTGTATGTTCGGGCCCGACATCGACGGGTTCGACCACTGGGAGCGGATGAAGGTCTACCACGAACTCTTCTCTCAGGCCCAGCACAACGACGCGCACCGCGAACTGTTCAACGAGCACTACGAGCAGATGGTCATCGGGCTCGCCGACGTGATCCAGGCGGGGATCGAGCAGGGGACGTTCGCCGACGTCGACGCGATGGAACTCTCACAGCTCCTGACGGACGTCATCCACTCGGCGCGGGCCCGTCGGATCTCGCTGGGCCAGAAGGACGCGCCCGAGCGGGCACGTGCCGCGATCGATGCGTTCGTGCTTCCGAGCCTCGTCCCGAACGTCCACGTCGAGATCCCCGCGACCGACCCCTGAGAGCCGGACCGAATCGAATCGGAAGAGGGATCGGTTCACTCGACGGTGATGTCGGGGAGCTGTTCGTCGATGTACTCGATATCGACGTCGAGCCAGTCGGGAACGCGGAGATTCTCGCCGAGTTCCGAGACGTCCTCGTCGAGGGTGACGCCCGGACCGGTGGTGGCGAACTCGAAGATCGAGCCGCCGGGTTCGGTGAAGTACATCGACCAGAAGTAGTCGCGGTCCTTCCGCGAGGTCGTGATCAGGCCGGCATCGCGGAACCGATCGCTCCACTCCTTTTGTTCCCACTTCTCGCCGGCGTCGAACGCGATGTGGAGGAACGTGCCCGTCCCCATGACGCCCTGGGGGGCGTTCGGCCGGATGAGCACGTCGACGAACTCAGCGCCCGTTCCGTCGCCGGGCGCCTGATAGCGCACGCGGTCGCCCGCCTGTGGCTCGTCGTGTCGGCCGACCCGGTTCCAGTCCATCGTCTCCAGCGCTCTGAACGTCCCGGCGGGGTCGTTCGAGTGAACGGTGACGCTGTGGAGCCCTCGAACGCCGTGTTCGGCGGGAACGGTGCCGCCGTCCCACGCCTCGATGTCCGATTCGCCGGTGACGAGTTCGAACGGCGTCCCGTCGGGGTCGCCAAAGCGGATCGCGGTCTCGTCGAAGCGTTCCTCGACGGTGTGTTCGACGTCGTGGTCGGTCAATCGCTCCGTCCAGTACTCGACCGACCCCTCGGGGATGACGAGTCCGGTCGCACTGAGCTGTCCCTTGCCGAGACTCCCCTCCGGCATGTCCTCGATCGGAAAGAACGTCACGATCGAGCCCGCCGTCCCCGCCTCGTCGCCGTAGTAGAAGTGGTAGATCTTCTCGGGGATGTCGAACCGAACGGTCCGTTTGACGAATCGCAGTCCCAGTACTTTCCGGAAGAAATCCAGGTTCGCCTGTGCGTCGCTCGCGAACGCGGTCACGTGATGGAGGCCGGTGATCTGTCCCATGATATCACGGTCTTACCAAGTGGTAAATCTATAAATACCTACCGCACGGAGGGAGGGTATGAGTGGTACACGGACCACGGGATCCGGGACGGCGGGGCGCGACCCCCCCGCGTTGCTCGGCCGGCTGTTGTTCGGCGGCATGTTGGCGGCTGCAGCGATCAACAGTTTCCGGGGATTGGAGGGACAGATCGCCTACGCGGAGTCGAAAAACATCGAATACGCGGAATATCTGGTCCCGTTCTCGAGCGGCATGCTCGCGTTCGGGAGCCTCGGGATCGTCCTCTGGCGGTTCCCGAGACTCGCGACGGGGGCCGTCGTGACGTTCTTCGCGGCGGTGACCCCGACGATGCACGATTTCTGGACCGCATCGGGCCAGGAGAGGCAGAACGAACTGAACCACTTCATCAAGAACGGTGCGATGCTGGGGGCGGCGCTCGCGTTCCTGCGGCGTGCGTCCCGCCAGTCGTAGCGAGAACCGAGCCGATCAGGCCGTTTTCGATCGGTGCCACTCCCGAGCGAACAGGTCGAACGAGATCTTCGCCGTACCGAGGATGACGGGTCCGATGAACAGACCGATGGGACCGAGGACCGCGATACCGCCGAAGATTCCGACGACGATCACCGCGGAGCTGAGTTCCCCGCTCTTGCCGATGACCGCGGGTCGGAGATACGTGTCCGACATGCTCACGAGCGTCCCGTACCCGACCAGCATCAGGGCCGCCACCGGCCGGCCAACGACGAGGAGATATATCGTGAGGGGGACCCAGGTTCCGAACACGCCGATGAGGGGAAGCAACGCGAGCACGAACGTCGCGACCGTGAGAAAGACGACGCCCGGCACCTCCAGCACCCAGAACCCGATCCCGAGCAGTATCGCCTGAATGGCCGAGACGATGACGTTCCCGATGACCGACGCCCACATGAGACGATCGAGCCTCGTGAACAGCTCGTTTTTCACGCCGTCACTGATGGGGACGATCGTCTGGAGCCACGCGACCAGTCGATCGCCGTCGCGAAGCAGGCCGAAGACGACGAACAGCGTCACGGTGATGCCGATCGCGATCGAGGGAATGCTGCCGATGATCTCGACCGCTCCCGAGAGCATCCCACCCACCCCGTTATCGACCTGTTGCTGGTTTTCCTCGTACGCCCGAAGCACGTCGCTCGAGTCGATCGAATAGCCGCTGCTCGCGAGGCGCTGCTGAATCGCCGAGGTGCTCAGCCCCTGTTGGATCAGGGTCTCCGTGAGCTCCGACGCCTGTTGAACCGCGACAAGGAGGACGTAGAGCACCGGAAGGATGAGCGTCAGAAGCGATGCGACGATGAGCGTCAGCGCCGATGCGGTCGAGCCGACGGCGCGCTTGAGCACGTTGTGGAGCGGCGCGAGCGCGTAGGCGAGCACCACGGCGAGCAGGATATACTGGAGGTACGGTAACATGAGCAGCACCGCGAGAATGCCGCTCGCGAGCGCGATGAGCCCGAGTGCAGACCGTTCGGTGAGTCCGTGGCTCGTTCCGGTCATACTAGAGCGGTGCCCGTCCTCGGTAAAGAGCGTATGTCGTACATCGCTCGATAGGTTATCTAGTCGACATCCTTCTCGAAGCCACCGACGGGGCGGTAGACGGAGCGGTGAGTCACTGACGGGAACGATACTGCGCGACGACGGCGTCGAGGTCGAGTCGCTCGTGGAGCCAGACGGCGAGTGCGAACGTCCCGACGCCGATCCCGACGCCGACGAGGGTATCCGAGAAGTAGTGTGTCCCGAGATAGATCCGGGAGACGGCTATCGCTACCGCCAGGACGGCGACGGCGCCGAAGGGTAACACGGAGGAGCGACGAGCGGTCATCGCGTAGATCGCACCGGCGGCCGCGTGTCCGGACGGTAACGACGAGGTGACCGTTTCGGCCCCGCCGGTCACACAGACCGGGCCCGGGGGGAACGGCCGCTGGATCGTCCACATCATCGTTCCGACGACGACGCCGGCGAGTGCGAGCGCGAGCGTGGCCGAGCGGAGTTCGTCGGTCCACCCGGCGAGATAGCAGATCCCGAGGAACACGAGCGCCGCGGTGGCCGACCCGAGGCCCGTGACCGACGTCATCGCCTCCGTCAGGAGCGGGGTTCGCACCGCCAGCGTCAGCTCGACGATCCGGTGGTCGATCCAGACGACGAACTCCAGCAGTTCGGCAAGGACAGCGTCCATGCCCCGACGCTACGGGCCGTACCGGATTAGTCTCACTGATCGGCGCATCAATGCGACAGCGGGCCGAACCGGCGCGTTACTCGGGCCCATAGAGATGTGGAGGTCCAAACGCGCGGTCACGGCTATCGGCGCAACAGGACCACCAACACGGCGAGGAGGACGACCTGCGCGACCTTGTCGACGGCGTCCAGCGTGCCCATGTCGGCGGGAAAGGACTTTCCCATTCCCACGAAGTTGACCCAGTACCAGAGGACGATCTGGACCAGTACGAACGGGATGCCGACGGCGTAGACCGCTCTCCGGTGGAAGTCGACGAGCACGAGGGCGACGGCCCCGACGAAGCCGAGGCCGGCGAGGACGAAACTGATACCGAGCGTCGACGGGAAGAACCACGCCCCGATCAGGAGGTGCACGCCCGCCGAGACGAGGGCGCAGAGGATGCCGAGCCAGTGGAGGCCGTCTAGCGTGTCGATGCCGAGCGCCATCCCGCGGGTCTCTGTCGTGCTCATACCCCCCACCACGGGATGGGGCCACATAGGTACTGTCAACGTACCGCTCGACGTCGGGATCGTGTACCGAGGCACTGCGCTCACGGTCACGGTCGGAGAATCGACCATTCATTCGGTAGTTTCGCGTGCTCGTACCACCGTCGTTCACGCCGTGACCGTGCGGGTACACCGGCCCGGACGTCCGCCGGATCTCGCGACACACCCATCCCCTCGGTCATCGACGGCTACCTAGACCGTACGCTTAATCACGATCTCCGTGTAGCGGACGCCGTGGACGACAACGACCGCTCCATCGTCGGCTTCGTCATGATCGGCCACATGATGGTGCACACCTACGAGCTATCGATCCCGATTCTCATGACGATCTGGCTGCTGGAGTTCGGAACGACGGCGGCGGTGCTGGGCGTCGCGGTCGCCGTCGGGTACGGGCTCTTCGGGATCGGCGCCCTGCCGGGTGGCCTTCTCGTCGACCGGTTTGGCTCACGGATCCTCATCAGCGCGTGTCTCGCCGGGATGGGACTCGCATTTCTCGCGTTGAGCGTCGCGCCGGGTGTCGGTGGGATCACGATCGCGCTGGCGCTCTGGGGCACCGCGGCGAGCGTCTATCATCCCGCAGGGCTCACGCTCATCAGCAACGGGGTCGAAGCACGCGGGCAGGGGTTCGCCTATCACGGCATGGCCGGCAACGTCGGCATCGCTGGCGGCCCGCTCGTGACCGCGGTCTGTCTGCTCGCGTTCGACTGGCGAATCGTGACGGCCGCCCTCGCGCTTCCAGCGGTCGTCGCTGCGGTCGTCGGGATGATCATCGAGTTCGATTCGACCGCCGCGGTCGACCTGACCGCTGACGCGGACACGCGGGGGCTCCCGACGTCGGTCGGCGAGTTCGTCGGCGAGACACGGCGCCTCTTCACCTTCGGGTTCCTCCTGCTGTTCATCATCGTGTCGCTCAACGGCCTGTACTACCGCGGGGTCCTCACCTTCCTACCGAACCTCCTCGGTGAGTTCCTGACGACGGCGATCGGTGACGTCCGACCCGGGCTGTTCGCCCCCGACAGCCCACTCGCCGAGGAGTTCGACCTCTCCCAGTACCTTTACGCCGGCCTGCTCACGGTCGGCATCGGGGGCCAGTATCTGGGCGGTCGCCTCACGGATCTGATCGAGCCGGATCGAGGGTTGGCCATTATGGCGCCCGTCTTGGCCGGTATCGCGGTGCTGTTCGTGCCAGCTGCTCAAACGGATCTCTGGGGGTTGCTGGTCGTCAGTTTCGTCCTCGGGTTCGCCTTGTTCGCGGTGCAGCCACTCACGCAGGCGACGATCGCGAAGTACTCCCGGCCGGAATCGAGGGGGCTTTCCTTCGGGTATACGTATCTCGCCATCTTCGGGATCGGGGCCCTCGGAGCGGCGATCGTCGGAACGGTCCTCACGTACGCGTCCGTCTCGGTGATGTTCCTCGTGCTTGCAGGGTTTACGGCGACCAGCGGTGGGATCGCCATCTGGCTCGTAACCCGCCAGTAGGACCCGAGCGATCCCTCGAGAACGGCCGGCCCATTGCAACCCTGATCGAGCCCGCTGCGATCCGCCGGTGAACAGCGGGCCTCACGCGTTTCGGTTTCGTGTAGCGGTGTAGCGAACGGTCACGAGCGGCAGTCCGAGAACGTAGATCCGCTGGTCCGCGAGGACGGCAGCCTCGTTTCGATCGCCATCGTCTGCGGGCGTGTCGCGGTGTGCCGGTGACACGCGAAAGCGCTGGCTGGCCGGGAGCCTGAACGCCCCCACGCCCGTGTGAAGATACAGCCCCCCGTCGGGACAGTCGGTCGTCAGTGCAACCCCGTCTCCGTAGTGGTCCAGTCGGAGGACGGTCGCGAGGTTCGCACCCGGAAGCGGAACCGCAATATTGACGAATCGCTCGTCGTCTTCCACGTAGCTAGCGTAGATAGCCACGAACACCCCCTCCCCGGTATCGTCGTCGGTTCGAACCCACACTCGTGGCTCGTCCCGTGGATCGGTCGACGCCGCCGGCTCGGCCAGCGCGAACAGCTCGCTAGAGACACGCTTCGCATCGCCGCCGGGACCCGGGAGGTTCAGTTGTTCGATTCGACTCGTCCACCGACTAGCGACGCGCGCACCGAGCGAGTAGGGGAAATGCCACGTCGCGGTGACCGTCATCTCGAAGGCGGCCGTCTGCTCGTAGAGGGCGCGGACGTCGGGGTGAACGACCTCGGGGTCGAACCCGGGGCGGGCGTAGCTCTCGAGCGACGCCATTTCGCCGTCGACGCGGTCGCCACGGACCCCGTTGCGCTCCGGCCACGTCGGATCGATATGCCGATCGCCGCGAAGGGACGAAAGCGGGATAGCACGGGCGCGACGGTGCGCCGATCGAAGCGCATGACCAGCAGCGAGACCGAGGCACCCGAGACCGAACGCCACGGCCCGAACCGACGGCTTGGACACGGTCATAGTACCACCTATTCGGAGTTAAGCCCCTGGTTTCCGGGGCTCGTCGAGGGTTCCAAACCGGTTCCGATCGCACGTTCACGGACGGCGAGAACTCAGCTGACGAACTCCGGACGGAGGCGCAAAAACGGCCCTCGACGAGGACGGACCCGGAATGTACGCCGAAGCGGATCTCCTTCTCGCACTCGTCAGGGACGACGATTGGCGTGGCGATGCCACCGAGGCGGTCTCTCGAGAGCAGCGGGACGGACTGTGGACATCGCGGTTCGCACTTATTGAACGGTTCTCGGTCGCGTATCGCGAGGATCAAGCCGTGCGTGGAGTGAATCGCCGAGCGATACGACTCGTTTCCGCGGTCGCGATCAACGATCAATCGACGTGCCCAGACGGCGGCTGAGGCCGCTGATCTCCACGGGCGGGTGTATCCGCATTGTCGACGAGCGACGGCCGCCAGTTACCACGCCTACCAGGGCGGTGCACCCGTACTACTCCAATCGCTGATGGGGCGGAGCGATCTCGCCACGGCACAAAGGTATCCCCGGATCTCGGGGACAGCCACAACTGACGCGCTCCTGGAGACGCGTCATCTAACTCCTCGCCACCGGACTGACTAGCGAGTAGGTGATTGATAGTACGCGATATGTGGCTGATTCCGGCGTTCACGTGGGGAGGAGCCGTGGTCAATACGACGGTTGCTGCGTCGCCGTCCGCGGGTGTTGATAACTCGGTCGGGGAACGAGGTGAGCGGAGATACCGACTTGCAGACACCGCAAGGACGTCAATGGCTGCAAGACCGTCACTACATAGCTATCTAACCTTTCGTGCCGCATTCTGGTCTGGGTGAGATCGATGGCAATCGAAGATCCACTAAACAAAACGGAATACGAAACGCTCTCCCAGGGAATCCACGGCGGGGTACTCCGGCCTGGAGGCGACGGCTATGACGACGCCCGGACGATCTGGAACGCGATGATTGACCGGAAGCCAGCCATCATCGTCCGTCCTACTGGGGCGGCCGATGTGATCACTGCGGTCGATTTCGCCCGCGAACACGACCTCCCCCTCGCTGTCAAAGGTGGTGGCCACAACGTCGCCGGCAGCGCCGTCTGTGACGATGGCCTCATGATCGACCTGTCGCCGATGTCGTCGGTGCGGGTCGATCCCGCAGCACAAATCGCCCGTGTCGGGCCCGGGGCGACGATGGCCGACCTCGACCACGAAGCGCAGGCCTTCGGCCTCGCCACGCCCGGCGGCGTCATCTCGACTACGGGTGTCGCTGGAATCACGCTTGGAGGTGGACTCGGTTGGCTCAGCCGCAAATACGGCTTGACGGTCGACAATCTCCGATCGGTCGATGTCGTCACTGTAGACGGGGAAGTAATAACCGCAAGCGAAGACGAGAATGTGGACCTCTTCTGGGCGATCCGCGGTGGGGGCGGTAACTTCGGGATCGTCACGTCGTTCGAGTTCGACCTCCACGAGATCGGCCGGAACGTGCTCTTCGGTCCGATCGTCTACCCGTACGAGGATGCCCCTGACGTCCTCGCCCACTACCAGGAATTCACCCGGGACGCACCGCGGGACTGCTGCGTCTGGGCGAACAGTGTGGCGGCACCGCCGCTCCCGTTCCTTCCGGACGACGTCCACGGCACCACGGTCCTGATACTCGTCCTGTTTTACACTGGCGACCTCGAAAAGGGCAAGACAGTACTCGAACCGCTCCGTGAGTACGGCGATCCCATCGCCGACGCCGTGGCGCCGACTCGCTATACGGAGGCCCAACGCATGCTGGATGACCTGTACGTAGAGGGGGCTCGGAACTACTGGAAGGCGCCTAATTTCACGGAATGCACCGAGAAGACGATCGACACCATCACCGAATACGCGGACCGATTCCCGACACCGTACTCCGAAATCCTCATCCACCAGGTCGGAGGCGCCGTCAACGACGTCAAGTCGGATGCGACCGCATATCCGCATCGGGACACGGAATTCATCGTGACTGTTGCCGCGCGCTGGGAGGATCCGGCGAGAGACGACGAATGTATCGCATGGGTACGGGAGTGCCACGATGCTCTTGCCGACGGTGCGACCGGCGGGACATACGCGAACTTCGAGGGCGATCGCGAAGGCCGTGAGCAGAACGCCTACGGCGAGAACTACGATCGGCTCGCCGAGCTGAAAAGCAAGTACGACCCGAAGAACGTCTTCCGGCTGAATCAAAACGTGAAACCAGCAGACTAGAAGGGAACTGGTAGAGATCTACGCTCTATCTGCACGTCGATTCTGTCGGAATTTGTGCTACCCACTCCGTAGATGAAGCGATGAACTCGGGAAATGCGGCCTGAAGCCCACTAAGAATTCGGGCGTCATCGAGAGACCGCTCTCATACACCCTGTTCGAACACCTCGTCGAGACCCTTCGGATGCTCACAGTCGACTACCTCGTCTTCGTCGAGTGTCTCGTTCCCTTGATCGTCGATCTCCGGCGGCAGAGGGTGAATTTCGGTCTCCTCCAAGGCCCCGTCGTATTGGATTCGAATCCGTCGTGGTGGCTGGTTCTCGAGCAGTCAACACGTGCTGGATCCACCTCCGTATTTAGCACACCATCTCTGACACTAATTCATAGGGATATTGTAGAAGTTCATAGATTTCCTCACTCGGAATCAAGGGATTGAGTCGGTCGATGGACCACAGGAGTTTCCGATTGGCTACGATAATCCCTATCAGTAGTTCGATCTGAATCCGACGAATACACGGCGCGTATCGTCACCGTTCTGGATGCACGAAAACGGTGAGCGGAGTCGTTACGATACTGTGATGTACGTCTTCGTAGTCCCGACACCCTCGATTTCTTGAAGCTGCGACGTGATTGTCGGGAGCAGATCGGAGAGTTCCTCCGTTTCGACTTCGACGATGACGTCATATTCACCGGCGATGGCGTGTGCTTCGATTACACCGTCGATCTTGGTGGCCTCCGGGAGAATAGCCGGAGTGGTCCCCGCTGCGGTGATCACCATGACGTATGCCTTGACCATGGATGATATATGTTCCCAATCCACATCAATAGTGAACCGAATGCGACGAATCCGATCGATCAGTTCTCTGCAGTCAGCAGACCGTTCTCGACTATACGACTAGGTTGTACTCCGGCAGGGTACAATCATCTCTGACCTTCTCACCTCGTGGACCGTCTCTGTGCCCCGAAGTCGCAGAACTGCGCGATACGACACACGGTATCAGGACCTCCACGGTGCTGCGGCAACGACGTTCTCGGTGCTCGCGATCACTACACGATCGGTCTACGGCTTGGGCTGGCGGTCGAATGTCAGTCCTGACTCCGTGACACGGTGCGTGTTCCTCTCAACGCGGGAATGGAGTGATGCGTCAGGGCGGTGGGATAGTCCGCCCGCCTGCTCGCGTTTCGCGGTCACATGGATCTCTGATCTCTGGCGTGGTCGTCTCGACCCTATGAGCATTCGCAGGACGCCTCGAAGCCCGCCGAGCACGAATTCCCGCTTGTAGCCCCAAATCGACTGCGGCCTTGCCGACGTGGTACTGGCGATCGGTTAACGCTCCGAGCGTTCCCGGTACGCACGTTTGGTAGTTACCGACAGAGCGAACCCCGGTTGGAGCTTCCTCCGAAAGCCCCGAGGGAACGCCTTCAACAGCGGGATCGGGCCGACGATTTCAGACACTGATCTGTTTTCACTCGGTGACTATATCACGTGGCACGTTATCATATATCGTAGTGTTCACCAATGACACGAGAATGGACCATCAAGGGGGACTACGTCGAGGCCTGCAACTGCGACGTCGCATGCCAGTGCGTATGGCTAGAGCCGCCGGACGACGACGTCTGTAACGTCTCGTTAGCGTGGCACATCGAGGAGGGGAACTACGGCGACGTCGATCTGAACGGACTGGACGTCGGTATGCTCATCTCGACCGAGGAGGGCGTCATGTTCGGCCCCGAAACGGAGTGGGACGTCGTGCTACTCGTCGACGAGACGGCCGACGACGACCAGCACGCGGCTATCGAGGACATCTACTTCGGCCGCGCCGGCGGGATCTGGGCGCCCGTCGCCGACACGCACGTCAGGTCCGCCGACGTCGCGACCGTTCCGATCAGCTTCTCGCGGGACGGATCGGACTTCTCCGTCGAGATCGGGGACGTCCTCCAAATGGACGCGAGCGGCGCGGTCGGGTTCAACGAGGAGGTCGGCACGATCTCACCCCACCCGCTGACGAAGAGCCACGAGGTCCAGACCGGCAAGTCGACGACGGCCACCGTCTCCTACGACGACCGGTTCACGTGGGACGTCTCGGGGAACAACGCCTACCTCGGCGACTTCGAGCTGGCGAACGCCTGACGACGGAACACCGATTCAGACGATCAGAGATGAACACGTATGACTCGTTTCGGGACCGAATCGATCCGCGGCGCGTCCCCATCGTCGTGCTCGTCACCTACGTGATCGCGTTACTCGCATGGGCGGCACTCATCGGTCGCTGGCTCCCGATGCCCGGCGGGGAGATGAACGCACGGATGCACACGTCCGATCCGGGGGTGCCGGAGGCGATGGCGCTCTCGAACGGGATGACCGGTATCGTCCTGTACCTGCTCATGTGGGGCGTGATGATGATCGCGATGATGTACCCCTCGTCGGTCCCGCTCTTCCGGCTGTACTCCACAACGCTCGCGGGGACGACGACCGCGGGCAAAACGGCGCGGATCGGAGCGTTCATCGGAACGTACGCGCTCGTCTGGACGCTGACCGGCATCGTGCCACTCGCCCTCAATCGGGTGGTGTCTGTCGCGACTCTCACGAATGCCCACGGCGGACTCCTGATGGGAGGGACGCTCCTACTCCTGTCGGGATACCAGCTCTCCCCGTACAAATACCGGTGTCTACGGTACTGCCGGTCGCCGCTCGGGTTCCTGATGGGGCACCACCGGCCGGGGGTCCGTGGTGCCGTCCGGATGAGCTGGCGGTTCAGCGTCTTCTGCGTCGGGTGCTGTTGGGCGCTGTTCGCGTTCATGGTGGTCGTGGGTTCGATGAACCTCATCTGGATGGCGCTCATTGCGGTGGCGCTCTCGCTCGAACGGACCGTCGCGTGGGGTGAGCAACTGGCACGTGCGGTCGGTGTCCTCGCTGGCACGGCTGGGATCGCTCTCATCGCGATCTCGACGATATAGAGCCGTTCTTCAACTAAATACGCGCCCTGTATACGGTACGTCACTTCCCTCGATCGCCGACGATTCCACCGAGACGTATCGTCCCGCTCTCCTCGACAATCCAAGCACGCCGGGTGTGGTATCTCTTCAGACGAGCGCGTGATTTAAAATGACACATGGGGATTCGGTAAAAACGGTACGCGAGAGGTCACATCGGGATCGGAGTCCGACGATCACCTGCTCGTTACTCTCGGTACGCCTCGTGCTCTGGACCCCACTCGCTTCGCGGGAGCTCCTTCCAGAAGTAATCGCCGCGGGGTGGGATGTCGTCGGCGTCAGCCGGGTCGACCTCGTAGAGGTCACCGGACGCAAGACCCTCCAGAATCTCGGTCATGACGTTGTTGATTACGGTGACGAGCCTCCCGTTCGATGCGTTGCCGAGCTGGGACGCCTGCCCGCGGAACTCGAAGAGGACGCTGCCACGTCCCCGGACGCCGTGTGCATTCCGTGCGATGTTCGCAGTGGTCCCGCCGGGGTAGAGGTCCCACGTCGTATGACCGTAGCCCTCGGTTTGCTGGTAGGCGTACGCGGAGATCTGTCGCGAGAGATTCACCGCGTCCTCAGGGGCTGCCTCGTTGAGCGGCCACCGGGTTGACGCGTTGACCATCTCGCAGTCCTCGTTGCGGTAGGTGAACTGGTGGTGCCAGTCGGTGACGATGTCGGCGCCGACCTCATCCGCCTTGTCGAGCACCGCTTGGGTCTCCGGCGACGGGTTCTCGTCCGGAATCAGGTCGGGGTCGATGCCGTCGATATCGGCGAGGAGATCCGGATCGATGCCGAAGTAGTGCTGCCGGTTCGGGTCGACCGACCCACACTGATCCGGTCCGAAGTACGGACCATCATGGCAGACGTCCTCTGGCCGTGCGTTCGCCCGTGTAGGCGTCTCGTTGTCGTCTGCCGGTGCCCAGCCATCGGGGTTGTGTCGCGGGACGACGTGGAGCGTCAGTTCGTCGAGGACGTCATCGGTGCGGCGCCCGCCGGCGGCGAGCCACTGGAGAAGCCGCAGGACGGCCTCGGTCACGTGCTGCTCGTCGCCGTGTTGCTGGGTGACGTAGAAGACGTCGGTGTCGCCATCACCGGCGCGCATGTAGGGGATATCGCGGCCCTGCCACGTTTCGCCGATCGGCTCGTACTCGAGGTCGCTCCGGGCGTCGAGTTGCTCGAGCGTCCCGTACAGCTCGTCGTTGCTCGTGAAAGCGTTGTAATTGATGGTCGCTGTTTCTGGGACGAACGGCCCACCTGGCTTGATGAAGTCGTCCGGACACTCCTGTGCTGCTACTCGCCCGGATGCGGCGATTCCCACTGCCGTAGCCCCGCCGATGCTTTTCAGTACTTGTCGTTGTTTCATTATTCAAATTAACTCATATAGATAATGAATATTAGCTCTTATCATTGAAATAGCTGATAACGATCCGGGCAACGAATAGTCGAGTGGGCGTTCTACGTTTCGTCAGCGACGTACGTAACGAACAAACCACTACTCGTCAGCATCTACCTCGACGGCCCATTCGACGCTTTGTCACTCGCAGGGGGTTTCACCACGACCGTTCGTTCCACTTCCCTAGATAATTGCTATGACCGCAGATCTTCGCTGCCGGAGGTGATCGCGCACCAGTCCGGTCGGTTCCGGCGACGATCGACCGGAAGCGATTTCGGCTTCGCAGACACATACACTCATAATTCGCCTGGATCCCATTCAACAAACGCACCAATGTCACGCTACGATGATCTCTTCGACGATGTGGCCGCGAATGACTCAGTGTTCGCCGACAAGAGCGTCCTCGATCCCTTATCGGAGCCGGACGAGATCGTTCCTCGGACCGACCAGGAACGGGCGTTAGCGACGACTCTAACGGGTGTCACCGAGGGCTATCTCCCGACGACCGTCTCGATCTACGGCCCGCCAGGGACCGGGAAGACGATCACGACGCGACGGCTCTGCCGGGAGTTCGCCACCCGACAGAGCGACGTCGGTGTGGAGTACGTTAATCTCAAGGAGTGTCGGACGATCTTCAGCGCGGCCAACGAGATCCTGTTTGTCCTCGGCGGCGAGAAACGGGGTTCGTACGCCGGATTGGACGGCGTGTTCGAGGCGATCTGGGAACGGCTCGAGGCGTACCCCGAGTGGACGATCCTGATTCTCGACGAGATCGACCACATCCAGCACGACGCGAACTACGATCCCAGCGACTTCTTCTATCGCTTGCTTCGGGGGGAGGGCAAGCTCACGCGGGATCTCAACCTCTCGGTGTTCCTGATCAGCAACGAGCTGTTGACGGTGGATCTGCGCCTCGACAGTCGGGTCGAGAGCGCGATGGGCGGCGAGGAGGTGTTCTTCCCACCCTATACCGAGGAAGAGTTACGCGCGATCGTCGGCGCCCGGATCGACCGGGCGTTCGTCGACGGTGTGTTGAGCGAGGCGGCGTTCGAGCGCGGTATTGAGGAGGCCGCCCAACGATGGGGTGACGCCCGGAAGACGCTCCGGCTGTTCCGCCAGGCCGGCGAGCGGGCGAACGAGCGCGGCCTTGAGCAGGTGACCGTCGACTGTCTCGTCGACAGCCTCGAGGGGACCGAACGCGAGACGACGGTGGCAAAACTGCAGAGCCTGCCGCTGCGCCATCTGGTCGTGTTGGCGGCGGCCGTGGGGACACGGGATTCCGAGGGGACGATCATCCAGCCGGTTCGGACCAGCCGGATCCACGACCGCCTGAACCAGGAATCGACGGCCGAGCGGTTCCGCTTGGGTGAAAGGGCGATCCAGGGGCTCGTCGGCGACCTCAAGACCATGGGGCTCGTCGAGACGTGGGTCGAGTCCAACGGGCGGGACGGGCGCGCGATGTACGTCGAGATGACGTTCGATCCCGAGTGGGTCGACGAGGCCCAGACTGCGGTCGCAAATGAACTGGTGTCGGCGAAGGAGCGATGATAGCTGGATCGCCCAGTGAAGTCCGATATCGATCGTGGTCGCCATACGAAAACGGAGACTCGAGTTCGAGCGCGTATGCCACGAGGACAACTGTTCGTCGAGTCGCGTTCCATCCCTTGTCGTTGATCACCCATAGAACAGCAGCAGCGCAGACACGAGACCACTCGACTCGTTCGAGTTCGAGTGTCGACGATTCGACGCGAAGTATCCATCGTCATTCATCACCAACCTGCCTGGACGCGTCTGTGGCTTGCCGCGCGGTAGCGAGGGTGGTCCCGGACGGACGATCGCATGCGGGTGCGAGCCCACGAGGACAGTCTCCCGGCGAATCGGTGCGGTCGTGGCTCGGTCAGCCGGACGACAACTCGAAGAGCGGATCGCTTCGAACCGATGCAGCCTCCGAACCCGTACCTCGGGCTGGATTCGGCGTTCATGACTCCCATGTCCCTTCTTGGCGAAGCCCGAACGGCCGGCATCTAACAGGTAGTCATCGACCGCGTAGCGGGTTCGAATCGACCACCGACTCGGTCGAGTCGATAATCGATCAACAGCTATACGGCGTTGAACCTTCCGATAGCGTTCGATACCAACATACGGTCCGAACGGCTGCTGCGTGATGATGCTCGACGGCTGAGTACACACCCCGATCGGAGATCGTGCAGTCGGCCAGAATCGACCAGGTCGATAAGCGTCGCTATTCGGACGGTCTCTCGCTGAGCGATGCTAGCTGGGCGACGAACGATCCACATCCGGTTCGCGAACTCGAAATTGGGGTGATCGATACCGAAACCGAGTCGAGGAGGTGGATCGGACGATCGATCCACGACGACGCGATGGTCGACTCTACAGGGGTATCTGCAGTCCGGATCAGGGATTCAGACGGCGTGCCTCCGACCGCTACTTACTGGCGCCTGTTCACTTTCACCACGCTACCCTATCATTTATATTTATCCACGGTAAATAATAATTGAGAACCGCCACCGAACGATCTACCGTCACGACCCTCCAACCATGTCATCTCAATCACTAGACGACCCAGAAGAATCGGAAATCGATCGCGAAGGAGTTCTCTCGATACTCGAGGAAGCCATCTACGACGTTCGTAACCGGACGAAGGAACGGGAGGTCGAAACGCTCGATGACGAGCAGATGCTGATCAATTGGTACCGAACGCTCGGTATCCTCAGCGGGCAGTATCGCATGCTCCAGAAGGACGCCGATATTGACGCGATGGAGGAGAATATCGAGCTGTTGCGCGTGGCCGCCGACCAAGGAGACAGGGGGGGACGGTGATGAGCAAGCGTACTCTCGAACGCTGGATTGACGAACTGAACGACGACATCCTCGGTGATCTCGACCCCGGTGAATGGAGCCAGATCGTGCTGCAAGCGCAGGCGGCTGATAACGAACACTGGATCGATCGACTCGTCGAAACCTGTCCGCGATCCACCTACAGAGCGACTGAGAGGGCGTTCACCGATCGGGCGAGGTTGGCTCAGCGGATCGCCCGTCACGCGGTCTACGAACTCCATACGACGTATCTCCGCTACGCATTCACGCGGAACAAACAGTATTACATCGTGAACCTCGGTCATGAGCGCGATGAAGTGCCGTCAGACGAGGAATTCGAACGGATATACGAGGTGTTCGCTGAGTTACAGACGGTGTTCGCCAAACTCTACATCAGCTACCACGTACACCGACGGTTCGCAACCGAGGTCATCGGCGTCGATCTCGAAACATGGCTGGCCATCCATTACGAAGGGGCTACTGTCTCCGCGATCGTCGCGGACACGGTCGACGATCGGTCAAATATCGAACACGCCGAATCGTACTTCAACAGGCTGCTTGAGGCATATGGCGACACTCTCGACGCGGACCAGATACCACACGACGATCAGCGGGTGACGCTCAATGACGTAGCTGGGTTGCACTACGAGCGGTTAGCATCGATTTGGGAGGAGGCTATTACGGAGCTCCCGAACTGAGAGCGGAACACCGGTAGGGGAGTACGCCTCGAGACCTCGACTCATCTTGTTCAACAGTTCCCCGACTCGCCATCAGGTGGACTGACGATCACGATTCGGTCATCCCTATTGCCAGTTTACGCACACTAAATCGTTCTTTGGCTGCTAGTTGGCATACCAGTCGTTCGCCACGAGTATCACGGGTACAATCAGAATAAGCTAACGTCGATCCATACTGCTATACTGACTGGAAGGCCGAGAGGAGTCCCGTGACGGCTCCAACGGATCACTCGCGAAGCCCGTTGAAACCGATGGCTCACTCGAGGTCGGTGCGTTCGAACCGTCTCTCGCCGGTTCGCTCGTGACCGTCCGCGAGGGCGGCGGACAACAGTGCGTGCTCCGCTTTCCGGAGGTGTTCGTGGAGGGTGGCACGGCTGATTCCCAGTTCCTCGGCGAGCCCCTCGTTCGTGATTTCGCGCGGCCAGTCGTAGTAGCCACGCGCGAGCGCTTCGGTGACGACTTCGCGCTGGCGGTCGGTCAGCGGCGAGTCCGCGCCGGCTCTGAACTCCTCGAGCTTCCCGAGCGTGACCGTGCCGAATGTGCCCAGATCGTCGATGATGGCCTTGAGGTCCTCACGCCGGAACGCGAGGACGTTGTACTCCCGCTGCCGACCCGAAACGGTGTTCGATCGCCGGAGCGTGCCGTGGTTCCGATAGATGGCCGAGTACGCGCCACAGGACGGCTTGGTGACGAGCAGGTTCCCGTCGTCGAGGCGCTTGACGTGTTCGACGTGATCGGCGGCTTCGAGTTCCGATTGGAAGGTATCGGTATGGCGGCCCGAACGGAGGACGAACGTCACGAGCCCGTTCTGGACCTCTTCGATCTCGATCGGGACCGGACCGTCGACGTCCGCCGTGAGTCGCCGGAGGATACAGTCCCGGTGTTGGGTGAAGTGGACCGTCGCGAGAAACATCCTGGCGACCTGTGCCAACGCGACCCACGGTGAAAAACGTAGCTGCTCGGCCCGGTCGATGACGCCGTCACCGGGGCGTTGGTATATAAACAACCAACAGCTGTTGGGGGAATCCTTACTCGCCACTACGGTGTCTCCCGTACTGTACGATAGCACATGACACATAATCTCGGCGTCGACGTCGGCGGGACGTTCACCGACGTGATCGTCTTCGACGAGACGACGCACGAACTCACGATCGACAAGGTCCTCTCGACGCCGGCGAACCCCTCGGAGGGGGTTCTTCGCGGCGTTGAGGAGGCGACCGAAAAGGCCGGGACGTCGGTCGCCGAACTCGATCTCCTGTTTCACGGCACGACGGTCGTGACGAACATGCTCCTCGAGGAGACCGGTGCCCGGGTCGGACTCGTCACGACGGCGGGCCACGAGGACGTCCTCCACCTGGCGCGGGCGTGGACGCCCGGCCCGCTGTACGGCTGGATGGACATGGAGAAGCCGGCGCCGCTCGCCGATCTGGTGGACACGCGGGGCGTCGCCGGCCGGATCAGCTCGCCGGACGGCGAGGAGGCCGAACCGCTCGACGAGGCCGCGGTCCGGGAGGCAGTTCGGGACCTCGACGCGGCCGGCGTCGAGTCGGTGACCGTCGCGCTGTTGAACGCCTATCTCAACCCCGCACACGAACGGCGGGTACGGGAGATCGTTGCCGAGGAAGCCCCGGAGCTCCCGGTGTCGATCTCCGCGGAGATCGTCCCCGAATACGGCGAGTACGAACGGACCCTCACGACGGTCATCAACGACTACGCCCGGCCGACGGTGATCGGGTATCTCGACGACCTCGACGAGTCGCTCTCGGCGGCCGGCTCCGAGGCCACGATGAACGTCGTCCGCTCCGACGGCGGGTTGATGAGCTCCGGGGCCGCAAAAGAGCGGCCCGTCGAACTCGCGCTCTCGGGGCCCAGTGGTGGTGTCGTCGGGGCGGCGACCATCGCCTCGACGAAGGGCGTTCCCGACGTTCTGACCCTGGACATGGGCGGGACCTCGACGGACGTCTCGCTCGTCGAGGACGGGGCACCCGGGACGACGCGCCAGACGAAGGTCGGGTATCGGGAGTTCAAGTCCCGCTCGGTCGACGTCAATACCGTGGGAGCCGGTGGCGGCTCGATCGCGCGCGTCCAGCTCAACGGCTCGCTGCAGGTCGGCCCCGAGAGCGCCGGCGCCGATCCCGGCCCGGCGTGTTACGGCCAAGGCGGCGAGGAACCGACCGTCACCGACGCGAACGTCGTTTTGGGTCGGATTCCGCCCTCCGTCCAACTCGGCGGACGAATGGCGTTGGACAGGGAGGCCGCGCGGGATGCGGTCGCGACGATCGCGGACGAACGCGGGACGACCGTCGAGGAGGCCGCACAGGCGATCCTCGACATCGTCAACGAGAACATGCACGGCGCGCTCCGGGTTGTCTCGGTCGAACGCGGCTACGATCCCCGCGAGTTCGGGCTGGTCGCCTTCGGCGGTGCCGGACCGATGCACGCCAACGCGCTGGCGGCCGTGATGGACACCTACCCCCTGATCGTCCCGCCGGGGCCGGGCGTCATGTCCGCCTTCGGCTTTCTCACCTCCGACATCCAAAACGAGTTCTCGGAGACGTATCTCGAGACCGACGAGGACGTCGCGGGGGCCGACGTCGCCGAAGCGTTGGGCTCGCTCGAAGCCGAGGCGAGCGAGTGGCTCGCCTCCGAGGGCGTCGACGAAGCGGACCACGCCTTCGAGTACGTCGCCGACTGCCGGTACTTCCGTCAGGACATCCAGATGTCGATCCCGATCACCCTCGAGAACCTCCGGAGCGAGTCCGGGCTCGCGGAGATCAAGGACGATTTCGAGGCGCGTCACGACCGCCAGTTCGGGTTCTCGCTCGATGCGCCCCTTGAGATCGCGACCCTCCGGGTGATCGGCAAAGGAAGGCTTCAGGGCGTGACGATCGAGGAACGTTCCCTTACTGACGCCGATCCGAGCGGTGCCGAACTCGACTCACACGAGGTGTACTTCGACGGCGAGTACTACGACACGTCGGTCTACGACCGCGCCGAGTTGCGACCGGGTAACGAACTCACCGGGCCGGCCATCGTTACGGACGACGACTCGACGGTCGTCGTCCAGCCGGATCAGGCCGCGACCATCGACCGCTATGGCAACATCGAGATCAACCGAGGTGCAGGACAATGAGCGAGACGCCCGACTTCGTCGGCGAGCACGACGTCGATCAGACGACGCTCGACATCATCGAGAGCACGCTGTCGAACACCCGCTACGAGATGGACCGCGTGGTCGAGACGACGGCGATCAGTCCGGTCATCCGCGAACAGTCCGACCAGTTCCCGCTGATCGCCGACGCCAAGGGGCGGATGGTCATGGGCCAGTTCGGCTCGGCCATCGACACCATCCTCGCGAACTCGCCGTTCGACCGCGAGGACCTCGCCGAGGGCGACGTGATCGCGACCAACGACCCCTACATGTGCGCCGGTGCGGTCTCGCACACGCCGGACATGCTCCTGTTGCGCCCGGTCTTCTACGAGGGCGACCTCGTGGGCTTTGCGAGCCAGTGGGGCAACCTGATGGACGTCGGCGGCAAGACGCCCGGCAGCATGCCCGTGCAGGCGCGGACGATCTTCGAGGAGGGGATGCGACTGCCGCCGGTCAAGCTCTACAAGCGAGGCGAGATCGACAGCGAACTGCTCGACTCGTTCGCGCACAACACGCGACTGCCGGAGCACGCCGAGGCGGACATCAAGGCGCTGGCAGCGGGGACGAAAGCCGCAGAAACCCGCATCCACGAGCTCTGTGACCGCTTCGGCAAGGAGACGTACGTCGAGGCCTGTGACGCCATCCTCGATCGCACCCGCGAGGGGATGATCGACCTCATCCACGAGTTCGTCCCCGAGGGCGAGCGCTACACCTTCGAGGACTACGTCGACGACGACGGAATGGGCAACGGCCCCATCAAACTGCACCTCGAGATCTACCGCGAGGGCGAGACCGTGTATCTCGACTGGACCGGCACCGACGAGCAGGTACCGGGGACGGTGAACTTCCTGTTGAACGAGAAGATGTTCAAGATGTTCACCGGGGTCTTCCTCATCATGGCGTTCGACCCCCTGCTCACCTTCAACGACGGCTACTACGACCTCTTCGAGGTGACGCTGCCCGAAGGGTCGGTCGTACAACCGGAGTTCCCGGCCGCGCTGGGCAACCGCCTGCCGATGATGGCCCGGCAGTTCGACGTGCTACAGGCGACGTTCTCGAAACTCATCGACGGCTTCTCGGTCGCTGGCAGCTACGGTACTTCGCCGAACCTCGTGTATGCGGGGACGGACTCGGAGGGCAACGACTTCCAGATGCTCGAAATTCTGTACGGTGGGATCCCCGCGAGACCGGGTGGGGATGGCCTCGACGGGCACTCGTGGTGGCCGCTGTTTCGGACCGTGCCCGCCGAGTACCAGGAGGCCTACTACCCGCTGAGCATCGACGAGTACAGCACCCGCACCGACACCGGTGGCCCCGGCGAGTTCCGTGGCGGCCACGGCATCACGAAGGTCTACACCTTCGAGGAGCCGGGTGCGATCACCTTCCAGGACGACCGCGCGCACACCTACCCGTGGGGCGTCGACGGCGGTAGCCACGCCCAGACCAGCGAGAAGAAACTGATTCGGACCGACGGCACCGAAGAGGAGTTGCCCTCGAAGGTCGAGAACGTCGCCGTCGCGGCGGGCGATAAACTCGTCTTCAGTACCGCCGGCGGCGGCGGTCTCGGCGATCCGCTCGAACGCGATCCCGACGTCGTCGCTCGCGAGGTCGCCCGCGGGCTCGTCTCCGAATCGGCCGCTCGAACGGAGTACGGGGTCGTCCTCGACGATGGTCGCGTCGACGAGGGCGCAACCGACGAGCGACGGACCGAACTCCGCGCGACCCGCGAGGAGCCCGACGCGTTCGATTACGGCCCGCTGCCGGACACCGAAACGCTCGAGAAACGCATCGCCGACGAGCGCCGGGAGTTCGCCGACCGGCATAACTGAGCCGTCGCCAATCACGAGTCATGGACTGGCCACACGAGATCGACACCGAATACGACGAGGCGGATTTCGGCGCGAGCGTCGGCCTCGGCGATCGGCCGGCGCTGCTCGTCATCGATCTGATCAACGCCTTCACCGATCCGACGACCCGCCTCGGTGCGGACGTGAGCGACGTGCTCGACCGGACTGAACGGTTGCTCGCGGCCTTTCGCGAGCACGACCTCCCGCGATACTTCACGACCGTCGCGTTCGAGGACTCCTACGGCGACGCCGGACGGTTCATCGAGAAGGTACCCGCCCTGAAGGAACTGCGCCTCGGAACCGAGGCGGTCGCGGTCGACGAGCGGATCGCACCCATCGACGACGAGCGCGTGATCTTGAAGAAGTACGCAAGCGCCTTCTTCGGCACCGACCTGGGGACCGAGTTGACGACGGACCGCGTGGACACGCTGGTGCTCGCCGGCGTCACGACCAGCGGCTGTGTCCGTGCGACCGCGGTCGACAGCCTCCAGCACGGGTATCGGACGATCGTGCCCGCCGACGCGGTCGGTGACCGCGCCGAAGGGCCGCATCGAGCCAACCTCTTCGACATCGACGCGAAGTACGGTGACGTCGTCACGACCGACGACGTCCTCTCGCACCTCTCAGACAATGGATAACGACCCCGACTCCAACGACGACCGAGTCGAATCGACACCGACCACCCGCCGTGCGACGTGGGGGCGGCCATGACCACCACCGGCGCAGCCCTCCGAGAGCGCCTCGAAAGCGACGAGATCCTCGCCTGTCCCGGCGTCCACGACCCCCTGACGGCCGCCGTCGCCGACAGCGTCGGCTTCGATGCCATCTACATGACCGGCTACGGGACGTCGCTCTCGAAGATCGGCTATCCCGACGCCGGGTTCATCACGATGCCGGAGATGATCGACAACGCCGCGAACATCCAGGAGCGCATCGACGTCCCGCTGATCGCCGACGCCGACAACGGCTACGGCAACGCGACCAACGTCGTCCGGACGGTCCGCGAGTACATCAAGGCCGGCGTCGGGGCGATCCACATCGAGGACCAGACGTTCCCGAAACGCTGTGGGCACACGAAGGGTCGGCAGGTCATCCCACGCGAGGAGGCCGTCGGGAAGATCGAAGCCGCGGCCGCCGTCCGCGACGAGCGGGCCCCCGAGTTCGTGTTGATCGCGCGCACCGATGCACGTGGGACTGGCGACGGTTCGCTCGAGGAGGCGATCGGCCGGGCGAACGACTTTCTCGATGCCGGCGCCGACGTCGCCTTCGTCGAGGGTCCCACCGACGACGCGGAACTCGAGCGCGTCGGCCGTGAGGTCGACGGGCCGATCGTCTACAACTTCGTCGGCGATATGGGCTCCTCGCCCTACGTCGAGCTGTCGTCGCTCGAGGCCTGGGGGTTCGATCTGGTGGTGTTCCCGATCGCCTCGACGCTCTCGACGATCGCGAACGTCCACGCCGACCTGGCCACCTTCGCCGACGATCCCGTCGCGGCGATGCGGGACATCGACGATGGGTTCAACGAACGGCCCGTCGGCAGCCTCCACGAGTTTTCGGGCTTTCCCGAGGTCGTCGAGTGGGAGCGCCAGTTCCTGCCCGACGCCGAACAGGACAAATACGAGGGATCGCTCGGCGACGACCTCTGAACGGCAGTTCCGATCCCCGAAAGTACGATTCCCGGAATCTCCATTTTCGTATCTCGAAGAGACAGCGTACTGAATTCGAGAAGTGTATTATCGACCCACCGTAGCGACGCGCCCTAGTCGACTCGGTCCGATGCCGGTCGGGCAGGTGGTGACTGCCGGAGCGCCCACCCGACGGCGATCACGAGGACGCCGACCAGCACGGCCAGATACAGACGGATCGACGGCACCGAGTTCGGCTCCTGTCCCGATGGCGAGCGCGAGATCGAGTGGCGACCACGCGACGACGAGAAAACCAGTTTCGGGGTCAGTTCACTCCTGTCGACGGGGCATGGTCCCGTGGCTGGCACCAGGATCGGACCCACGAGGAGTTGGGACCAACTCACGTCCAGATCGATCATCGCGAGTGACCCGAGCCCCGACGTGGTGCTGTCCGCTTCGATGATAGGGTCCCGATGGCCGTCCTCGAAACCTGCTTGGACGCACTTCGAGAGCGGGAAACCGATCCCGAGCTACTCCTCGAACCGTGGAGTGAGAGTTGCGTGGATGGCGTTGTTGAAACCCCCCATCGACTGACAATACTCGTATGCTGAATACAGAGAGTGTATTCAGCATGGTGCTAAAGTGAAGATATATTAGCTTAACACAACCTATCATTCAATTCTGATTTATTATATATTTTATGTATTTTGGAGATGTGTATTTATTGCGTTGAGAGCATCTTTCCGGGCGTCGTCAAGGGCTTCTAAATAGTACTTAACATCTCCTTCACCTGCTTGCTTAACGAGGTCTCTCGCACTTTCGAAGTCATCGTGAATATCCGTAGGAAGTTGGTTTTCATCTATCCCTTCTTCTTCTAAGACTTCTTGGGTCTTTTCCAGGATGTCCTCGGTTTCATTGATGGGTTCTTCTACAAATTTAACTAACTCAGCAGAGGGTGGGATCAGTGAATAATACCAAATAATATCTGACACCTCTTCTTCTGAAAGACCACCGATATCAGAAACATGGGTATCAAATACTACTGTTGGTATATATTTGACAATTTCTCAATACATATCATATGAGTTAGGGTTTAATCGTAGTCCTGAACCTGCTGCTTCTAATTCAGATTTTAATGCGATTCTTAGATTTCATTTAGTTTCTCGTTTGTGATACCAACTTAGATAGTTGAGTTAGTAAACCAATGAGTGCACCAAAGAATGTCGCGGTAGCAAGTAAGAGCGTTCCCGCTTGAATCTCGGAAATAGTGAGTAACATATCCTACGGTGGACTCGTTCAATCAAAAAGCCTTATCGGTCAAATCAATCCTTTTATATCTCAGTATGTATTATTTAAAAGTATTCTTTGAGAATTCAAATATAAGTAAGACAGTTAGCTAGCTTGACCATCGTTGGATTGATAGGGTTCAGTGGCCGTGCTGAATGCGTGATCGGCGATGCACCATATACGAGTGATATGGATGCAGTAGTAGAATATTCATACAATTCTTATATCACCAAGTTTGGATCTTGGTCCGCAGCATTTGAAGCAGCAGGCGTGCCGGTTCTGAACTAGCAGGGATCGAACAACCCGATGTGGCGTGCTGGTAAGAGCATCTGATGCCGTTCGGAAGTGTATCGATGACGAGTCCCGGTATGCAACCGCCTCGAAAATTCGGGAAAGGGACGGCCGGATTTATCAGAATTGTGGGAAGGAGTCAAATGGTAGACGACTTGACGGGCACCACATAATCCCGATCATTTCAGGTGGCTGTAATGCTGCCCCACCGCTGATGACATTATGTGGCGGGTGTCACAGAACAATAGAGTCGTACACGCGAACGATTCTTAATCCAATTCTTGTGGATTGGTCGCTAGAGGATCTAC
Source organism: Halalkalicoccus sp. NIPERK01 (assembly GCF_030287405.1). Classification (NCBI taxonomy): domain Archaea; kingdom Methanobacteriati; phylum Methanobacteriota; class Halobacteria; order Halobacteriales; family Halalkalicoccaceae; genus Halalkalicoccus; species Halalkalicoccus sp. NIPERK01. The sequence goes on from NZ_JASVVV010000006.1 coordinate 84,830, forward strand.
CGGAAGATAGACTATCAGGTGCTGAATATATGCGTAACGTGGTGGGCAGACCAATCGGCCAATCAGAACTTACAGATTTCATGACGAGTGGCTAACTACGCGTACCTACGTTGTGTATTGTGGCAACTTAATCGAAGATCCAACGGGATCATGAAGTGTCCTGAAGCGTCTCTGTGAGGCTGCAGAGCTCGAGATCCCAACTTCGCCTAAAGGGCCCTGGTTATCTGCAAACGGGGACTTGCTATTTCACGCGGGGAGTACAAATGTCTGTAATTCTGAGAGAAACAGACTGCTGAATACAGTAGTTAGGTTTGGCAGGGTAGAACATTATCATCAATACCTCCAACTTTTACTTTCTCTTCTCGTACAGTACCTGAAGAATTACCCAAGAATTCGGCCTCAGCTTGAATAGGAGGCCAAACTTTGGTAGGGAAGAGTGGGTCTTCATTACTATAATCCAGTACTAGAATTCGGTATTCGTATCCGTGGTCAAGTTCAAATACTAAATCGTTCCACGGATTGTAGTCGCAACATCCGAATGGGTAGTCATCTAAAGAATAGGCATTAGGAATCTCATCAAAGACGGTGTATGGAAGAAGATCCCAATCTTCGGTGGGTGACTGTCGCTTCTTATACCTCACTTCCAATCGGTGTTGACCACCATAACAGGCCCTAAATATAATTTTTCTAACTTGCGGTAGTTCGGGTTCCTCTGGGTATACCGTTATTTTGCGCTTTTTCGTATCCGAGTGACAATTGTTTTTGACTTTCAGCGACACTTTTCTTTGGCCTGGTGATTGGTATGTGTGCGTCGGATTCCTTTCAGTTGAGGTCGTTGAATCTCCAAAATCCCATTTATATTTATTTATTTCTCCGCCAGACAAGTCGTAGAATTGAATGTTTTCACCGGCTATGATTTTTTCTTGTTCTGTTTTAAAGTTAGCCGTCGGCTTTCCCGGAGGAACTGTTACGACGTTACTCCACATCGTGTGCTGGCAGATACGTTGTTGTGCAGAAACTGCGTGCTCGAATTCCTCTAGAGGTACAGAAATGGGAACTCTAGTATAGGGACCAGAGGGTCCTATATCTGCGTTCGACGTGAATTTCGCACCCCTGACCTGATTGTTAAGGATAATTTCGATATGCGCGCCGGGTACGAATTTTGTCACGGGAATACTTCGTGCGTACGGCTCAAGTTCACATTCAGGGATATGTGGACTCGATAAAACATCAGTGAACTCCTTGACTGATTTCGCTTGAGATTCCTTCTGCTCGCCACAAGCAGTTGCTCTTGCCGTAATTTTGTCTCCCTTGATTAAGAGCGGAGTTACCTCTACCTGCACTCCATCCGAATTTGCTGCGAGGCCCGTTCCAATAGCTGCATCAGCCATCTCAGACCAAATTTCGACAAAGGTCCCCTGAGGAACTTCGACATATACGTAGCGAGAGCATGCGTACAACGTTTCCGGAATGACTGGATTGCTGGGAAGTGGTGAGGTATTCGGCGCTACGATCACTTCATTTGATAGTTCGCCCTCAACCCCACAGAGTTTTTGTTTCGCTGAAAGCGTTCCTTCAGTCAGTGTCGGGACAGGAATCGGAAAGACAGTGGTATTTGGCGGGATCACGTATTCCCCGAGGATTTCGTCATCGAGGAAGAGGGTCAATTCGCAACCAGTACGAACCTTGCTAATCAGCACTCTCTCTGCACCCACACAAATTCCAGCATCGTATTCAATATAGGGTGTCGGCGGATTAGTTTCTCCAACGGTTATTTCCGTAGAATCGCTATATAGCTCACATATATTAAATTCTTGATATGCACGGAGTGTTTCACCCTCTTTGAGTTCTGGAATGCCGAAATAATCCCCTTGCCTGACTGTCCAACAACTTTTGATAGAGTCACCTTCACTTCGTTCAAATGTTACATATGCACCCGGTAGAACGTCAGTTATTCTAACAAACGTATCGCAGCCCATCGCCGGTTCGATAGACGGTCTCGGAACCTTGTTCTCGGAATATTTTGGTGGTGTCCAAGAATGATTTGATTTATAACCCTCGCTGGTTTCGCCACATGCGGTTTGCCTAGCCGTTAACTGTTCTGAATCCCCTGTTGCTGGGTTCAAATCAACGTGAGCATAATCCGCCTGAAGAGACGCGGTTCCTGTGCCACGTGGCTCATCTGAATCTTCGCCCGTGACCTCGACTGATCCGCCCGCTACGATTGGAAACACCCCTACACATTCACTGCACTCGAAAACTGGTTCACTGAAATACAGATGTGAAAAATTATCGGCGTCTACTTTTTGAACTTTCACGGGGTCAGATTCCGGACTTATCTCATTATTTACCTCCTGAATTGCCGTAATATTCTGACCCGGTTCTAGCTCAATATTTTCATCTACTGCTGTCTCATGTGCCGAATACGAGGCAACACCCTCAGCGATTTTATTCCCATCAGCGAAGATCTTTACTGTCGAGCCCGGTTTTTGTAGTTCAGTAACGATGCTCGTACTACACTTCGAGACAGGCGGTTTCACTGCGATTTTTCCTAATGGCATATTCAACACCCACAGTAAAAGGCAACAGTTGGATATATGAAATTTTTGCATTCTTAACATAATATTCAATTATTGAGATAGAGGAGGTTTTCGACTTCGTATTTTGGAATCTTTCGGTCTTGTTGAAATCCTCAGCCGGTAACAGGTTCCAGTGGCCGTGTTGATTACATAGCGCGTATTAATTACGATCTCAGTGGATGATGTTGCTTCTACCTAATTCGCTGTTGCTTGAAACTTTGCAGCAACTAGCTCAGTCTTGTAACGCTTGGCCGCCTTGTAGGCAGCACCAACGGATTCCGCACCGGCTATGTGCTTGGTTTCACCCCTGGTTGCCTCGCGGATCGATCTGATTCGGACCTTCAACGCCAGCACAAGGCCGAGTTTGGCCTTCCACAGCCCCTCGCGCTCATTGCGATACAGCTTAAGCCGGCAGAATGGCCTTCAGCTATCCGAATACGTGTGACCGATACGCGCTCTCTATTCAGCACGGCTTCCGAAACCGATCACCGATTGGGGGGTTCAACACGGCCGCGTGGATCACTGCCGGTCCCGGAACACACGCTGTTGCGCCTTGATATCTGCAAGCACCCCTGCGCATCACTTTGGTTGAGACGGGTTCGTCGCGGTGTCGAGACGGGACACCTCCTCGGCGGCATCGAAGTCGTCGTCGAATGCGTAGAGGTAGCCGAGACCGTCTGCCTGCATGGAGGCGATAATACAGGCGTCGACGAACGAGAACCGTTCGAACTGCCCAAAGAGCGCTTTCGCCGTCGCGAACGCGTCCGAGGTCAGCGAGTCGAGATGGAATCGACTGTTCTCCTCGACACGGTCAAGAAAGTCGATGACAGCGTCGTGGCCGGCGTGCGTGGTCAGCCCATGTACCGCCTCGCGAGCACGTAATCGAGGATCATCGCCTCCGGAAGGTCCGCGGTATCGATCCCCCGGAGGATCGGGAGAGCGTCCTCGTGTGCACTGTCGCGGCGGTACGTCGCGGCGAAGAGGACGGTATCGATGAGTGCGCGCGGCATTTACGTGCCGTCGACGCCCCAAGGTCGTGATCGGTCGTGACGTCGGTCTCATCGTCGCCATCGTAGCCGTCGAAGTCGCGGAACGTGTCGCTGCGCTGCTGGACGACCTGCACACGGAGCGTGCCGTCGTCCTCGATCTGCCAGCGGAGTGTGTCTCCGTCGTCGGTATCGAGCTTCCGGCGGATACGGACGGGAATGGTCGCCTGATTCCCCGACACGTTGCTCTCGCAGCCAACGCCCTCCCTACGCATCCAGGAGAGACGGAGCGCACCCGTCATAAGAGATAGTCTGCACGAACACTACTGGTGGCCCGACAACGTGCAATAGTTATGACGGTTGCTACCGTTCAACTCCAGTATTCATGGTCGACGAACGCGGGGGAAGGGAGGAAACTGTGAGGGAACAGGGCGAACTCACCATGACACCCGAGAAGCTCACGCAGTTGCTCGACCTCCTTGGGGAATTAGAGACCGACATCGATCAGGTCCGAACGAGCCTCAAACGAGCGAAAGAACGCAACGATGAAGACATCCAGGAGATCTCCAATGCGAGAGGAATGTTCTCGACCCCGTATAGCTCTCGGGCGATCGTTCAAGGGGGGCGAGCTGAAGACGGTGTGATTGCGATCCGCTACTTCATCGACGAGGTGTACGACATCAACCGTGACGACTCTGCGACACCGTAATAGCACCTTCGATCTATAGAACGGATATTTCTGTTTATAATAACGTGAATAGAATACGATTCGGTTCAATTTATAGATATTAGACCGAGATCCATACTCTCTACAGGTGCGATGTGGGAAGAAATCATCCGATTGGGCATAAATATGGCTAAATGTTTATAATCTAATTCGTTGAACCGGTAGTTGTCATTACGACCCGAATAGAAGTTGAAGAGGGATAGAACTGTTCGTTCAGGACTGGGGATCGGGGTCTCCGTTCGTGTTTATTCACGGGTGGCCACTGAGCCACAGGATGTTCGATGGTACTGTCGGTGAGATCCATCGGAGATTCATTAACTGCACCTCAGTCACTGACTGCAATAACACCACTAGTTGCCTATATTACCATAGATATTGAAGTTCTTTATTGGAGGAAATAGCGTATGGAAATCACGACCACCCGTGCTCTCGCGCCGGAACAGGCAGAGACACGATCATGAGCAAGCGACACTTCACGCAGGATCAAAGCGGTCCTGACCATCAGAGGCGTCAATGACCGCTCAGGTGCAACGGTCGCCAACGCGCTCCGTGCTTCGGAGGCGCCACGTCGAACCCGGTAGCTGGGTGACACTCGAGCAGTTCTGGAACGCACAAGGAACGGCGTTCTTCCGGGCGCCGGAGAACGCGCGGATCAGGGTCCGCTACGGTGTCGGCTGGTTCGGTAATTCCCGCCAAGAGCAGACGCTAGACGGGAGGAACTACAAGCGGCTGTCAGTCGGGAAGGCAGGGATGATGCGCGCACGAATGCAGATCGAAGTCCGCAGGCCCAGCGATGTCACCTATGAGGTCCACGGCGGGGGCGTCGCCGTCGATTTCCCGGAGCGACGGTTCTGAACGAAAAAGAGTATTAATCATGACTAACGAACGAAACGCACGCGCGGCGGATTCCTCGAAGCTGTGGGCTCGCATACAGGCGATCCCGCAGAGTCGTTTCCCGCGAAACGCCGACTACGATCGAACCGCCCACGCCTACAAGAAGTCCTACGTGCGGCCCACTGCGTATCCGATAGCGGTGAGCGCCTGTACCGGCCTGATTCCCACACCACCCATCGACCGTCCTCGCGACCCAGGGCGCGGTGACGATCCCCCCGACGGGCCGGTACAGCCCCTCGGCCTCGGACATCAGACGCAAGGCGAACTGAAAGTTCCGAGAGAGATCGTCGCGTGGCGGTGGAGCCTCGAACAGGTCGGTGGCGGGACCATCGACAGCACCGAGACGTTCGCCACCGCGGGTCCCAATGCCTGCCGGGCGAGACTGATCGCGCCCGGTCCGGGCCGGTATCGCGTCCACCTGACCCTGGAGTTGACGACCGGAAAAGAGAGGGCGATGCGGTCGGTGCAGATCCGGCAAGATCGATTGGTCGTGTCCGTCGGGGACTCGTATGCGTCGGGGGAAGGGAATCCCGACCGTCCCCGTTCGACCATTCTAGGCAGTTCGCAGATCCCGGATGGGTCTACGATCCCGGGGAACACGAAACCGGAATGGGTGGAGCCGAAGGCCCACCGATCGTATCGATCGGGGCCAGCATTCGCCGCCAGGGACTGGGAGGACCGCGCCGAGGGCGATCTCGTCAGCTTCCTCTCGTTCGCCACCACGGGGGCGGAAATCGAGAAGGGATTGCTCAGACCACAAAAGAACTGGCAAACCGTCGGACAGCTCGAGGAGGCGAGACGGACGGTCGGCAAGCGACCGATCGACGCGTTGCTGATATCGATCGGCGGCAACGACGTGGGGTTCTCCACCGGCCTGAAGGAACTCGCCTTCAACATCGCTAAAAGCCGATCCAAGACGGTTGCGGAAACGGAGAAGAAGATCGAAGCGCTCGGGGAACGGTTCGACCGGCTCGTGACGCGGGTCGACGCCCTCAACCCCAAGCACGTCTTCATTACGGAGTATCCGGTCGCTCACTTCGATCGCAGAGCCGACGGGACCGTCGGGAGCGGCTGTGGGATACTCGGTGGGATCAGCACGTCCGATGCAAAGGAGATCAAGCGATTGGGCACCCTCCTCAATCGAGCGGTCGAGACGGCTGCAAAGAGACACGGGTGGACGTTCGTTGACGGTATTGCCGAGGACTTCACTGGGCATGGATACTGCCGGGGCGACGAGAAGTACTTCGTGACGTACTCCGAGTCGACCGAGAATCAGGGCAACATCAAGGGGACGCTCCACCCGAATGAAAACGGCCACCGTGTCTATGCCGATCAGATTACCGCTGCCCTCCGGCGAGAGGTTCGTACGCGAAGCGAGGACGATAGTGAGCGCGAGCGGACACCGATCGTCCGTGATCACCGGAAGGACACGGGTGATCGAAGCAAACGCGAGTCGGATCCGATCGTTCGTGACCACCGGACGAACCGCTCCGATCGTCGTGACAGGGGATCCGACCCGCGTGTTCGCGACCACCGGACGAACCGTTCCGAGCGACGTGACGACCAACAAGCGAGGAATCGTAAGCGCAGCGGGGATCGCAACCGTCGAGAGACGGGTGATCGACATGGGAACGTGCGTCGACGGTGAGAGGGGTACCACAGTCGTAGGCGACGAGAGATGGAATCCGGGGACTGAACGGTAGACGTACGCGTGTTCCGGAGGTTCGGGCGGCCCCGTAGAGTCCAGTCCGTGGGCGCCTCGATGGACGGCTCATGACAGGGATGACAAGCGTGAAATGGCCGAGTAGGCGCTCTCGGAACTCGACATCGGGCCGTCTAACCACGTCCTCGAAGTCGGCGTCGGCCAGGACGCGGATCGGCTGTCGGAACGATCGAACGTCTCTAGGACGATGGTCGCGCCAAAACGCGCCGAAACACGGGCTTTGGCACGCCGACCGAGTGCACGCTTTATCCTGCTTGGGGGGATACAGACACGTAGTTTCGCTGGATGCGAGTAACTGGACAGTCCCGTCGGTGCGTATATCGGTCGTTTCCCGCTCGAGACGCATCGGGACTGGACGGACCCGTCGAACCGGAACGCGATCGGGGAGTGCGGACGGCGGTCTACTCGTAGACGCCTTCACGGACCGAGATCACGGGACACCGCACCGATTCGATGATCTCCTGTGAGACGCTGCCGAACAGCGCCCGCCGAGCCGATGACTGTTTCCGGCCCCCCACCACGACGAAATCGGCGTCGCGGTCCGCAGCCATAGCGGCGACGCGCTCGGCCGGATCGCCGACCGCGCCCCGGATCTCGTAGGCGATGTCGGCCTCCCCGAGGGCCGTTGCGAAGGTCTGGATGAGCTCCTTTCTGTCGAGGACCCGTTCGATCACCTCGGGCCGATCGGCCGTCGTCCGGAAGCGACGCTGGACCCAGTCGGGCACGTCGCCCTCGATCCCCGGGTGGGCGGGCACGCCCTCCTTGAACCGGGTTTCGAGGAGCGACCGCGTCTCCTCGCCCGCCTCCTCGAGGGCAGCCCGGTACGTCTCCTCGGTGAGGACGTGCGCGATCACGACCGTCGCCTCCGCTGGAGCAGCGACGTCGATCACCGCCTTGGCGAACGCGTCGATGCGGTGTTCGTCCCGCTCGCCGAGTGCCACCAAAAGCGTGTCCAGTCCCATGCGTCTAGTTGCCCGCCCATCATATTATGTCCTTCCCGGATCGGTCGACGGCACCGGCTCGACGACGTGTCCCACGGGCCGTCCCGTCCGCCGCATCGAAGAGCTGTAACGGTAAAGACTCCGTCTCAGTCGTCACGCTCCCGTGGTGCGCGTCGAATGGTGGACACGCGCTCGTCCCGGTCGGCCGTAATCTCGTCGGGATCGCGGTCGTACTCGAAGAAGCCGGCCCCGACCTCGATACCCGTCTTTCCTTCGGCGAGACGGTGCTCGTACGACGGATTGGGTGTCTCACGGTCGCACAGATCCGGATAGATGTCCACGGCGCTCGTTCGAAACAACTCGAGTCCGGCGATGTCCACCGTCTCCAACGGACCGATGGCGGTCGTCCGCATGGCGTACCCGTCACGGATCGCCCGGTTGACGTCCTCAAGGGAGGCAATCCCTTCCTCGACGATGTGGAGACACTCTCGAACCACGGCGTGCTGGATCCGGTTCCAGACGAACCCGGGGACGTCGCGCTTCACCAGAACCGGATCGCGATCGACCTGCTGCAGAAAGCTCCGGGTGCGATCGACGGTCCGGTCGCTCGTCCGTTTCCCGGGAATGACCTCGACCGGACGCAGCAGGTACGGTGGATACCACCAGTGACAGCCGATGATACGGTCGGCCACATCGGATGCCTCGGCAGCGACGTCCGTTATTGGCAGCCCAGAGGTGTTGGAAGCGAGGATCGCGTCCTCGTCGGCCTCCGTCGCGAGCCCGGCGAACAGCTCCCGTTTCACACCGAGATCCTCCGCGATCGTCTCGAGCACGAGGTCGGACTCCGCAACGGCCTCCTCGCGATCAAGCGTGTAGTCGACGGTCGCGACGTCGGCCTCGAGGTCGAGATCTGCAAGTTCCCGTTCCACGAGAAACCGGGCGGCGTTCCGGATCCGTTCACGAGCCCGATTGAGGTTCACTTCTCGGTGATCGACGACGGTGACGTCGATCCCGGACCGAACGAACTGCACGGCGAAGCCGTGTCCCATGGCGCCCGCACCGACGATCGTCACCTCGTCAAAGGTTCCCATGATCTACGGTGCGATCTTTCGTCGTATAAGGATTGGTGACATCCCGAAGGAAGAGACGGGAGAAAAACGCAGGAAACGAGGTGTGTGACGGTACGCGGTATCTCCATCCACGAGGTCGACTGTGACGCTTCCACCGATGTGGTTCGATTACATCGACGGCGTACGGACGGTGGCCGACGAGGCGACCTTCGAGCGCGCGCGAACCGGGCTGCTCATCGGACCGAGTTCCGCTGCCGCATTCGAAATCGCCGACGAGTACAACGTGGAGCGGGAGGCTGTCGTGTTGAGGATGGTGTGTGATAGTGGCGATCGGTATTTCGATGTGTTCAGCGGGAGCTGAGTACGCTCACCTGTTACTCCTCAGCGTCGTCTCACTGTCTGGGATTACGAACCGTGATTCGTGAGTCGTAGAGACGCCAACTGAATGCAAGCGCGCCTCAGACGAGGAGTGTCAAGATCAGGACGCCAGCCACGCCGAACTCGGGGTTCCCCATCCAAATCGGGGAGATAACGACGAGAGCGTTGTAGAGTCGAACGAGAAGTACGAGACAACAGTGGTGACGAGTTCGCCGAACAGACCGGCGAGCGTCCCGATTGGATCGAAGCTACGCGCATTGTTTTCGGCGCTCGCCCTGCTGTCACCCCGTCGAAATCGCCTGGTGTCCGGGATTCGAGGCCGAGTGCCTGTGCCTTTAGGGGCGATCATCGGTGCCTCAGTTAATAGTCAGTATCTGATCTGATTCGGCATCGCCCATCGTAATCCGATACTCGCCTGGGAGCACTTGCAGTTCCTCCTGTGAGAACATATCACCCGGGACGGTGGCTAGCGGAGCAATAGAAGCCTTGACCTTCACGCGCGTAGACTTGCCAGAATCAAGTGACACTCTGTCATAGCCGATCACCTCCTTCATCGGTGAAGGGATCGCGCCGTGGCGTCGTTCGGCGAATACCGGCACGACATGGTCACCGGGTCGATCGCCCGTGTTCCTCACCCGCACTGAGACGGTGAATTGGTCGCTCGCTGCGTTCTGCGAGACGGTTGCGGGCGCGATCGAAACGTCATCTTACTCGAACTCGGTGTACGAGAGGCCGTGCCCGAACGGGAAGAGCGGTTCTTGGGATGAACTCGGGGGGTCCTCACCAGATCCGAAGATCGCCGTGGGGTAGGCGTTATGGACATTGAGGAGCTGTCCCGTCCCTGTTGGCCACGTGAATGGGAGCCGGCCGCCAGGATTCACCTCGCCAAACACCACGTCTGCAACAGCACTACCTCCTTCAGTGCCCGGCAGATAGCCCATGATCGCGGCCGGTAGACGATCAAATACGTCGCTCCCCCGCGGTCGACCGGCAAAGAAGACACCAGCATACGGCGTTCCTGCATCCTCAAGCGTTCTGACAAGGCGCTGCTGAGCAGCGGGCAGCGCGAGCGTATCAGTGTCACCGTGCTCCTCGGCATACGGTCGCTCCCCAAGCACGACTACAACGGCATCGGCGTCGGACGCAGCCTCGTGCACCGCGTCCTCGTTTTCGAACTCATCGATGCCTGTTGGCTCATGGACAACTGTCGTTGAATCGGAGACTGCTTCACGGATGCCCTCAAGGGGCGTGATAGCAGGTGGAAGCGTCTCTCCAACACCCTGCCAACCGAGCGTCCATCCGCCCATCATGTTCGCGACAGAGTCGCCGCTCGGTCCCGTGACCAGCACTGTGTCGACATCGGGATCGAATGGGAGCGTCCCGTCGTTCTGCAGCAGCGTCATCGAATCCGCTGCGCTATCGTAGGCGAGGTCACGGCCCCGCAGACGACCTCCGCGGCCGTCTCAGGGTCAGCGTAGGGATCGTCGAACAACCCGAGCGTCTCCTTGAACGCCAATATGTTACTAACAGCGTCGTCGATGCGCTCGGTTGGAACCGCACCGGCCTCAACCAGATCCCGAAGGTGCTGCTGGAACGTCTCAACGGAATCCGTCTCCAGCCCTGCGGCGGGTACCATGTACATATCGATGCCTGCGTTGATCCCGAGTCGAACGGCGTCTTTCACGTCCGCGACGAACTCGTGAACTTCGACCATGCGGTAAAAGTCGTGCCAGTCACTGACGACCATCCCTTCGAATCCAAGCGTGTCACGGAGGATGTCTTCGAGCAGTTCCTCCGAAGCATGGGCGGGGACGCCATTGACCGATCCACTGTTGACCATCACTGTCTCGGCACCGGCCGAAATGCCCGCATGAAACGGTGGTAGATGGATGTTCCGGAACGTTCGGTAAGGGAGTAGGGCTGGTGTCCTGTCGTTTCCGTTCCGGGGTTCGGAATAGCCGGCGAAGTGTTTGAGCGTCGCACCAGCGCACTTGTGCCCATTTTCCGAAGTTTCGTACCCGCGGACTTTCTCCGCAACCATCTGAGCGCAGAGGTATGGGTCCTCGCTGAAGCCCTCCCAGAACCGACCCCAGCGCGGATCCCGTTGGATGTCGGCAACCGGTGAAAACGTCCATGGGTATCCCGTTGCCCTGAGCGTCGACGCGGTATGCTCGGCCGTCCGGCGGGCGTACTCTTCGCTCCACGTCGTGCCTAAGCCGTTGTTGTGCGGGAAGATCGTGGCGCCATCGAGGTTATTGTTACCGTGAACGGCGTCGATGCCGAACACGGGAGGGACATCGTGGGCCTGTGTCTCAATCGCGGTATCGAGTAGTTCGTTGACGTCTTCGGCGAGCTGGCTCGGGTCGTCGGTAGTCGCGTACATGAGTGACCCGGGCTGGTATGTCTCAAGGAACGACGCTGCGTCATCACCTACTTCGACGGCCGAAACCTGCGTCATCTGGCCGATCTTCTCCGCCAGACTCATGTCTTCAACCAGTTTCTCTACCTGCTCGCTGGTTTCCTTTTCCCGCATCTATTCCAGCGAGAGGTAACCGCTTAGCGCAGTCGTCAGGCCTATTCCTCCGGTCGCTGTCAGAACCCGACGCCGTGTCGGATCCACGTCCCCTTCGGTATCCGTCTTCTCGTTCATGATGGATTTGTCTAACTACTATGTGTTAAATATTGACTTATATTGTAAAATATAATATATATCTATTCGGTTGTAAGAATCTCGGTCTGTATTTAGGTGAAACCAGATCGATAAACAACAGTTACTTCGATCGAACAGGTGGGGACTTCGGAGACAGTGGCGTAATCACTCAATTCGCTTATTTTGCACAGTCCTTGAGGAAATTGAATGAGATCGCGCTCGTCACGCGGGGTGCGAGCGAGTGCGATTCGGTGGTGGTCACGCAGTTCGTCCCGGTATTCTTCTGCAGGGATACTATGCGTCCCACCTCAAGGGACAAGAACGACTGGATTGGGAGTTTCACATACTGATCGACTCCTGGATCGAGTAGGTAGATCAGCGCCTCACCGTCTGAACTAGTCTCCTTGAGCGCTTTCTCGCCGGTCCCGGATCCGTAGCGCTGCCAGAGACCCCGGAAGCCTATCATCGGCGGTGATCCGTTCTCAACGACAGGATGGATCGACGGATACCGTATGGTCCAGATCCAGTTGATGTAACGGGTTAGGCTCTCCAGACCGCGTCAACGGTCGCCTCCTCATGGACGATTTCCCGCAGTGCACTGACCACCGCGGCAGGGTCTTCCGTTTGCCAGATGCTTCGCCCGACAATTAGTCCGCGCGCTCCGGCATCCATCGCGTCCGAAACATCGCCAAGCAGGGCGCGGACCGATCCGGAGGACGGTCCACCGAGTATCATGAGCGGTACTGGAGCGGTATCGACGATCGGCTTGAAGCTCTCTACATCGCCTGTATAGGGGACTTTGAGAATATCTGCGCCGAGTTCCCACCCGATACGGGCTGCGTTCGCTACGTACTGCGGGTCGGTCTCGAACCGAGAGGGGATCTCGTTACCCCACATGACCGTCTCGACGATATGGGGAATGTCAGTCCCACGCAGCTCCTCTGCGAGATCGGTAATATACTCGACGTTGCGCTCGAAGGCGCGGCGGTTCTGTCGTCCGAAGGCGAGGACTGATTTCACGCCGACCGGATCGATCTCACAAAGATGATCGGTGGAAAACGCACGCTGCTGGACCCAGGTTCCGATATCCTCCCCGGGTTGGCTCGATGGGGAAACGAAGTCCGCAGTGAGGAGGACGTCCGTTTTGCTACGGGCAAGGATATCACCATAATGTTCGGCGAAATGCGGGCCTACGAGGACGCCATCGGGCCGGCCCGCCAGGACCGATTCGAGCGTCGACTTGGGGTCCTCGAACTGCTCAACGGCACCCATGTTGATGCCGTGATCAAGCGCGACAACGACGCTCCTCTTGGACGGCGTATCAAGGAGATCCCACGTCGTATTCATACGTCTTTCCCCGGGCGAACGATCTTCTTCAATCCTTTAGCGTTGGCCATCCGATCGAACGCCGTTGGCAGATCACCGAGGCTAATCTCCTCAGTAATGAGCGTATCTGAATCGATACGCCCCTGCTTAAGCAATGAGACGGCTCGCTCGAAATCCTCCGTGGTGAGCGCGTAGGTCCCGCGTAGATCGATCTCGTTGAAGTAGATGTCAAAGGGATTGAGCTCCATCGTTGCGTCCTGATCTGGGACGCCGAAGATCAGCGTATTGCCTCCTTTCGCAGTCATGTCATAGGCCTGTTCGATAGTGGGAACCTTGCCGACAACCTCGACGCCGATATCAGCGGGTCCGATTGTCTCCTTGACGAACTCCACGGGATCTTCGTCAGTCGGATCAACAACGTGATCCGCTCCGAGTTCGCTTGCCAGTTCGCGTCGATCGTCGTCGATCTCGGAGACGACGATTGGACTAGCGCCGCGATTACGGAACGTCTGTAAGAGTAGGAGTCCGATGGGGCCGGCCCCAATCATTGCGACGCTATCGCCTTGTTCGATGTCGGTCTGTCTCACCCCATGTACGCAACAGGCCAGCGGCTCGGCCAGCGCTCCCCGTTTAAAGGGCATGTCTCCGATGTCCTCGACGTTTGTCTTCGGAACGCGGACGTATTCAGCGAACGCCCCGTCGAGAATGGTTTCGCCTGCACCACCGATGACGGTATTGTTCTCACAGAGATGTGTCTCGCCGCGTTTACAATACGAACATGCATTACAGGGGATTGTCGGGTTAATCGCAACGCGGTCGCCCGATTCGAACCCCTCTGCGCGGGAGTCGACAATCGTGCCGGCGCTCTCGTGGCCCAGTACCAGCGGGGTATCGACAGCGAACGATCCGTGGTACATATGGAAGTCTGTCATACAGACCCCACAGGCGCTGACCTGGACGAGTACCTCCCCGTCCTCGGGAGTTGGTTGTTCGCGTTCCTGTACTTCCATTTCTCCGACATCAGTAAGTGCTGCGGTTTTCATTGTGCTGTCACCGGTTGTTTGTGGATAGCTGCGTCCGTTTCGCCCTGTGATTTGATCGTCTGTCCTTCGTGATCAAAGAGGTGGAATGCACTCGAATCAAACGTGTACCGGAAGTCCTCACCGGGTGCCGGTTCATAACTTGAGTCAACGCGAGCCGTCCATTCCTCTTCGGCGACCGTGAGATAGAGGTAATTGTCACTTCCCATTGGCTCAACGACCTCAACCGGAGCTGACTGAACGCGGTCACCTTCGGTCTCATCGGTCACATGTCGGATATCCTCAGGTCGTACGCCTAAGATCAGCCGCTGACTGGTTTCGAGCCCGAGACGTTTCTCGAAGTTTCCGAGCGGATACGACAGAATCTTCTCGTCGGCGTCCGCGACGAGATATTGGCTGCCGTCTCGCTGCTTGACGGTTACGTCGAGGAAATTCATCGATGGCGAGCCGATAAAGCCCGCAACGAATCGGTTCGCCGGATGATCGTACACTTCGTTTGGCGACCCGACCTGTTGGAGTTGTCCATCGTTGAGAACAGCGATGCGATCACCCATCGTCATAGCCTCCGCTTGGTCGTGGGTAACGTAGATGGACGTCACGTCGAGCTCCTGTTGGATACGGGTGATCTCCGTCCGCATGTGGGTCCGAAGCTTCGCATCGAGGTTCGAAAGCGGCTCGTCGAACAAGAACGCCTGGGGTTCGCGGACGATCGCTCGTCCAAGTGCGACGCGTTGTTGCTGCCCACCGGAGAGTTCTTTTGGCTTGTCGTTTAGAAGCTCCGTGATCCCCATCATTTCGGCGGTCGACTCGACGCGCTCGTTGATCTCCTCGTCTGGCAGGTCGGTCGACAGTTGCAGGCCGAACCCCATGTTCCGTCTGACGGTCATATGGGGATACAGCGCGTAGTTCTGGAACACCATCGCGATGTCCCGATCACGCGGATCGAGGTTGTTCACTCGCCTGTCGCCGATCGTCACGTCTCCGCTCGTGACCGTTTCGAGCCCGGCGATCATCCGTAGGGTCGTGGATTTCCCACAGCCGGATGGCCCGACGAGCACGAGGAACTCCCCGTCCTCGATCTCGAGGTCGAGGTGATCGACGGCGACGAGATCGCCGTCGTTGAACGTTTTCAGTACGTCGTTGAGTGTGATTCGTCCCATGGTTCTAGTTGAATTTGATGTCGTACGTATCGACGAACGTCCGCAGTTGATCGTACGTCGGTGGGTCGCCGTTTCGAACGAACCAGCCGGCGAGTGCGTTGCCCAGGATGAGCTGCTCGCCGCCGGCGAGGCCGTTGAGCTGTGCGAGGATCAGCCCGGCGTTGAAGTGATCGCCGGCGCTAGTCGTCATGATCGGATCCGTCGTTCGGGGGATGTCCGTTCGGAAGGTCTCGTCGCCGTCGACGAGGACCGACTCGACGGGGGAGTGGCCGACAAAACGGCTCACGCCGAGTTGCTCGCGAGCGACCGTCGCCGCGCTTCGAAGCGACCGTTCCTGATCCTCCGACGCCGAGAGGTTCGCTAGCGCCATCGTCTCGCCGCGGTTCGCGCTAAACGTAACCGGGACCGTCTCGTCGAGGCGCCGAAGCGAGGTTAAGCCATCACGGAGATGCTCCCTCGACAACTGGCGGATGTCGGCCGGATCGATGAATACCGAGTTCGGTGGGTCCGACAGAAGCGGCCAGAGATCCGTTCGGAGGCCGTCCCAGATAGTCGGCATCATCGGAAGAAACGCCCAGTAGCCGAGGCCGAGCAGGTCGGTACCGTCGACCGTCTCGGCCACGGTCTCTACTCCGACCTCGGAGCAGATATGGTCCCAGTCGACCGTCGAAAGCGAGCCGGTCTCCTGAAGCATTAGTTTCCCGTCGTTGAACTCGACGGCATCCGTAATCGTCGGCTCGCCGAACGAGTGTAACTCGTATTCGCCGAACTCCTCACGGAATTTCTCGTGTATCGGCTGGCCGAACGCGCCGATCAGCGTCGGCGTGTGTCCGAGCGTCCCGAACGCCCGCGAGAGATGGGCGGCGTGGCCACCACACCGGGTGCCGACCTGCAACCACTCGTTGGTAAACGACGTATCCGAGGCGGCCGACGTCCGGATCCGGTCGCCCAGCTCTTCGAGGTGATCGAGCCGGTCGTACTCGTCCGGGCCGTGTCGTTCGTCGACCATCTGACGGACGTTGTCGACCATCCCATCGAAGCCGAACGTCACCTCGCTATCGGCGAGTTCGTCGGGCAGCGACGCCAGACAGGTGGCGAGGTACTCCGCAGTCTCCTCGTCCATCGACTGTGACGGCTGGCGTGTCTCTCGCTCGTAGACCGTCAGCCGCCTGCTTCCGTAATCCTCGAGCGTTGCCTTCCAGCCACCGACCGTTTTCGTTCCCGGTTCGTCGTCGATATCGAGTTCGAGATACGCGCGCACGTCGAACGGCGAATAGTAGTAGCCGGTGACGACGCCGCGCTTGACGACCGGTTCGCTAGTTTCGGTACCGTAACTCTCGAACTCGACCTCGAAGGATTCGACGGGTCGCGATTGAGTCACCTTCTTGAGATCGGCCAGACAATCGCGCATCCGGAGGTAGCGTTTCGGGAATGTGACGTCCTCTTCGGCCCCTCGAACGGGTTTCGCAAGCGACCAGATCGAGACGTCTAGAAACCGATCGAGGAGGAACGCGAGCTCGGGGTTCGTGATCCGGAACCCCTGCTCTTGGGTCGCCATGCTGGTCGTGGAGGTGTCCGTCCAGAAGAACGCCTCCCGCCGGTCGCTCGTGACGACCATCGATTCGTTGCTCTTGATGCCCCGAACCCGGTCGACGTCGTCAACGATCCGCGTCGGCAACTCGACAGTGTCCCCGTTGATGTGTTCATCGTCGAGGTTCGAGACGACGAGCTGGGTACGGACGTCCGTACACGCGGCCAGGTCCTCGCGGAACGTCTCGATCTCCCCGAGTGGCGCCAGCATGAAGACGCTCTCGTTCGCCTCCGTGATCACGTTGCGAACGTGCTTCTTGATCGACGCCCGGCTCTTGAACAGATTGACCCCACCGTGGATCCCCTCGATGGTCTGGTAAAGTTCCTTCAGTTCGTCTTCGGCGTCTCTGAGCCGGTTGACCAGCGGATCGATCGTCTCGGTCGGATCGATCGCATAGGCCTGCTGGGGATAGTCGTCGATGATCTCGACGAACCCCTCGTCGCGGAGATCATCGACGACGTTGTAAACTCGCTGTTTCGGGACGTCACAGTTCTGCGCGATCTCCGTCATCGTCTGTTTCCCGTATCTGATCAGCGTGAGATAGACCTCCGCTTCGGAATGGGACATTCCGACGTTTTCCTCCAGAGTCGCCCGGAGATCGGTCCGTCCGAGCGAGGGGCGCGATCCGCTCATGATTACTGTTTCATCGCCCCCATTGTGAGACCGCTGACGAGGTAGTTCTTCACGATCAACCCGAAGAGGACCATTGGCGTCAGGATGACGATACCGATCGCCATCACCTGCCCCCAGAGAGTACCTGTTTGTGTGACGAGCTGTGCGGCGGCGACGGGGATCGTCTGTGTCTCATTGTTGGTGAAGATGAGCGCGAAGAGAAAGTCGTTCCATGCGAAGACGATCGAGATGATCGCGGTCGCGCCGATGCCGGGCAACACCAGCGGCAATGCGACCTTATAGAACGCCTGCCACTGGGTGGCACCGTCGATACGTGCGGCCTCTTCGAGGGCCTCCGGAACCTCATCGAAGAACGACCGCATCAGCCAGATGGCAAACGGGAGGTTGAACGTGGTGTACGCGATCACCAGCCCGAGCCGCGTGTTCAACAGTCCCGCGAACTGATAGAGGAGGTACAGCGGCACGATAACGACCGCGATCGGTGCCATCCGGGTGCTGATGATCCAGAACGCGAAATGCTTCTTGCCCTTAATTCGGAGCCGGGAAAGGCCGTACCCACCGAGTGTCCCAAACGTGATGGCGATCGCCGCCGATGCGATCGAGACGATGGCGCTGTTGAGGAGATATTTCGTCAACGGGTTCGACCCGAACAGGAGCTCCTGGTAGTACTGCAGCGTCGGCTCGAACAGGAGCTGCGGTGGCATCTGGAACATGCCGGAACGGACCTTGAGCGAGGACAGGAACATCCAGACGATGGGAACGAGCGTCCAGAGAATGAACAGCCCCAGGATGGTGTAGATGCCGAATCGCTGGAGGTACTCGCGCACGCCCGCGCCGTCTTGGCCCGGATGGGTAGCGTTACTCATCGCCGGCACCCCCCATGACGGATTCGACGAAGAAGATGCCAAGCAGAATCGTTGCCACGAGCATGACGGTCCCAAGGGCTGCGCCGTACCCGAGGTTGTAGAAGCGCAGCGCCTGTTCATAGACGAAAAAGCCGATGATCTTCGTCGAGCTGGCGGGACCGCCGCCCGTGGTGATGAAGATCTTCGTGAAGTACCGCATCAGGTCCATCGACCGCAGCAATAACGCGATAGCCAGCGCCGGCGTCAGCATCGGGAGCGTCACATACCGGAACTCCGACCAGAACGTCGCACCGTCCACACGGGCGGCCTCGTACAGTTGCTGTGGAATCGACTTGAGCCCGGCCAACACGATCAGTACGACGAGAGGCGTCCATTGCCAGGTGTCCATGACGATGACCGCGATCAGCGCGCTCGGGCGCGATCCGAGCACGGGTCCCCCCGTGGCGAGCCCGACCTGATTGAGCAGCCACGTGTAGAGCCCGAACGAGGGATCGAGGAGGAACTGCCACAGCAGTCCGACGACGACGGGGGCGATCATCATCGGCATGATGATGATCCCTGTCAGGACGTTCTCGCCGCGTGAGACGCGGTCCAATAGCACAGCGATCGCCGTACCTAGCGTGATTTGGATGGAAAGGGCTCCGCCGACGTAGAGCACCGTTACCTTCCACGAATTGATGACGGCATCGTTAAACATCGCTCGGTAGTTCTCAATTCCGACGAACATGGTCTGCTCGCCCGGGAGAACGGACATCTGCATGACCGAAAGCCAGAGCAACGCGACGAGCGGGACGATGCTCAAGATCCCGAGGACGATGACGCTCGGCGCGAGCAGGAGCGTCTCGAACGAGACCGGTAGCCGCTGGACGAGTCCGCCGGACTCCTCGGGCTCTTCGCCCACGTAGACGTTCGATTGTTGTGTTGCCATACCTTCTAATGATTTATTGCAAGGTGTTCGACCAACCGTCGTCAACGGCTTGCATCGTCTCCTCGGGCGATTTGTTACCAGCAATCATTCCCGAGAGTTCGGAGTAGAGCACCTCGTTGAGTTCCAGCCATCGCGGCGGTTTCGGTCGCATCCCGACGTAGTCCGCGGTCCAAGCCTCCTGGACTGGCGGAACGACGTTGGGGTACTCGCTTTCCTCGGTCGGTTGTTCCGCAGCCTGCTGGACCTCCTCACGTTCGTAGACGGAGTGGCGCGTCGGTGTCCCGCCCGCCATCTCGAGCGCGCGCATTTGGACCTCCGGGGAGGTCGCCCAGACGAGGAACTCCCACGCGGCCGCCTTCTCGGCGTCCGTGGAGTAGCCGTTGATAGCGAGGCCGGCCCCGCCATAGAGATTCACGGGCCGGTCGGATCCCTGGGGGAGCAACGCCCACCCGACGTTTTCGCTGACCTGGCTATCGTCCGGGTTGGCGAACATGGCGTTGAATTCGTGCCACTCGGGCGTCATCGCGATTTCGCTCTGGGCGAAGGCTTGACCGACACCGTCCCACGTCCACGACGTCGACCCAGGGTGAGCGATGTCAAGCAGTCGATTGTAGAACCGTGCGGCCTCGACGCCGTTTTCTCCCGAGAAGTTCGGCTGGGGATCGTCGGGCCATTCGTCGTCCATCCGACCGGAGAATCCTTCGACATCCTCGCCCCCATAGGCCCAGAACACGTTGTGGAAGTCACACTGTAGCGAGTCGTGTTGTTGAGCCTGATGTCCCGTCCCGTATTCGACTTCGTCGACGTTCTCGTTGATCCATTCGGCCATCTGATAGTACTCTTCCCACGTCCGTTCCCGGCCAGGCTCGAAGGGGAAGCCGAGATCGGATTCCGCTTGGTCCCCGTAGTTCTCTACGATGTCCGTCCGATACGCCCACAGCATGGTCGGACAGTCGTACGGAAGGCCACGGAGGTACTCCCCATCGCCGAAATACCCACACGCATCGAGGTGACTCTCGATGAAGTCGTCGATGCCGTTCGGGATATCCGCGTGCTCGTCGGACTCGATGTACGGATCCAACGGCTCCATGTCCGGATAGTACCGTGAACTGACGACATACGGGTCCGCGTAGAACACCTGAATGTTCCCGGACTGGCTGTTGATGTCGCTTGCCAGCCGCTCGGAGTAGTTCTCGAACGGGGTGAGGGTGATATCGACCTCGATCCCGGTTTCCTCGGTGAACTCGTCGATGATCTCGTTGATCGCCACGCTGGGTGGCGTCGACTCCGAAATGAAACTGATCGAGGAAGCCGGCTCTACATCCGATGGCGCGGACGCTTCCCCGTCATCGCCACCGCCCATACAGCCCGCAATGGACGCGATCCCGATCGCACTCCCTGTCTGAATGAATGTTCGCCGATCGACGCGTCGGTTGCCATGCCTTGTCATGTCAAACTCTACTGGACAACTATAATCATGCTCATTAATAAACTTTATTTCCATTATAATCAAATAGCTCATAGAAGTCTATAGAGGCTATACGCTGTTTTAACTTCATATTTCGTGGTGTAAAAATAGAAAATAAGATTTCATGATGTGTATTAAATATTCTCGGTCGTTCAGCCCCTACATTTTTATTGTATGGTAGTTTTTGACAGCCTGATGCGTTCAGCAGTACTCGCGGACATCGGAGAGTTCCAGATCGAAGAACGGGAACGTCCTGCTCCCGGTCCCGACGAGGTTCTGGTCCGGATACGGGACGTGGGTATCTGTGGATCGGACGTTCACTACTACGAACACGGACGAATCGGCGACTACGTCGTCGAGGGCCCGCTCGTTCTCGGCCACGAAAGCGCCGGCGAGATCGTTGAAACGGGCGAGGCAGTGACGGGGCTTGCCGTCGGTGATCGCGTCACGCTCGAGCCGGGCGTTCCGTGTCGTCGGTGTGCCCACTGTAAGCGTGGGGATTACCACCTCTGTGAGTCGGTGACGTTCATGGCGACGCCGCCGCATGACGGGGCCTTTACCGAATACGTCTCGTGGCCGGCGGACTACGCCTATAAACTGCCGGAGAACGTTTCCACGCGAGCAGGAGCGCTCTGTGAACCGCTTTCCGTCGGTATTCACGCCTGTCGACGCGGTAATGTCGGAACAGGTGATACGGTGCTCATTACTGGGGCCGGGCCGATTGGCCTGCTCACGATGGAGGCCGCCCGTGCCGCGGGGGCGACGGACATCCTCATTACGGATGTCGTCGCTGAGAAACTCGAGTTCGCGAAACAACGCGGCGCTGATTACGCGATCGATGTGAGCTCAACCGATCTCACGCCTGCCGTCGATGAGGCTACTGACGGGATCGGCGCTGATGTCGTCATCGAAGCGTCCGGAGCCGAACCGTCCATCCAATCGACGCTCGATGGCGTTCGGCGCGGTGGCACTATCGTCTTCGTCGGGCTCGCAAGCGAGGCGGAGATTCCATTGGATGTCATCGATATCATCGATAACGAACTCGACGTCCACGGCTCCTTCCGCTATAAGAACACCTACCCCGCTGCGGTGGATCTTCTCGCCGACGAGGTCGTCGATGTCGAGGGGATCATCGACTTCGAAACGGGTCTCGAATCGGTCGATGAAGCGTTCCAGCGCTCGATGGAGCCCGAGATCGTCAAAGGCATGATTTCGATCAATGACTGATCGCTTCGAGTATCGGTCTGAGCGCATGTCGCGAATCGGAACGGCGCGATTACACCAGATCTAGAATCCCATGTCTGTTTTGGATACATTCCGTCTAGACGGAGACACAGCGATCATAACCGGTGGAAACCGTGGCATCGGAAAAGGGATCGCCAGAGCGCTTGCCGAAGCTGGTGCTGACATCGTTGTAGCGAACCGGGATGCGGACTCAGGGGCTGCAGCCATCGAGGAAATCACCGCCGAGACCGGCGTCGATGGGGTAGCCATCCCAGTCGACATCACCGACGAAGCGAAAGTGGAAGCATTAGTTGAACAGGTGTCCGCCGAATTCGGTTCTATCGATATTCTCGTCAACAATGCTGGGATTACCTATAACGTTCGGGCCGAGCAGATGGAGCTCGACGACTGGGAGCGGGTTATCGACATCAATCTGACCGGTGTATTCCTCTGTGCGAAGCACGTCGGGATCGACATGATCGAAAACGACGGCGGTTCTATCATCAATATCTCGTCGATCTCCGCGTACATCGCCAATCATCCACAGCCACAGGTCGGCTACAACGCATCGAAAGCCGGCGTGGAAGGCCTCAAAACGCAGTTAGCGTCCGAATGGGCGAAGTACGGAATTCGTGTCAACAACATTAATCCCGGCTATATCCGGACGGATATGGTCAAAGACGTGCTTGAGAACGATCCGAAGATGGCGGCCGAATGGAAGCGGGAGATGCTTCTCGAGGATATGGCGGACCCGGATTCGATTGGAGCGTTAGCCGTCTATCTATCGTCCGACGCGTCTTGGTATATGACTGGCGAGTCGATCTCCATCGATGGCGGATATACGGTTCGCTGAAGTCCTTCTTCCGACTAGGTGGGTTCTTACGATGACGACGAAGATCGTCTATGGAGTCACCTGATCGGCTGTTAGGGTACTAAAACCGGCCGGGGAAGCCGGTCGAACATTTCATCGGTACCAAGCAGTTCGTTATAACTGCTGGCGTGGTCCGATATCGCATCACACATCATAACTCTTGCTATCGATGTCCTGGTCCAACCGATTGGCAAATCGACGGCGAGGCCGGCCCGCAGACGTGGTATCGAGGTGGTCTCGGCCATCGGTTGCAGTGCCGATCGTCAACGAAGATCTATCGACAGCGATCCTGCCAGCGCTCCACGCGAAGAAACGGGGATGGCGGAGCGGGGAGGGTCGCTGCGTTGGCGATGCGCAACGCAGACGAGGAGAGAGGAGGACTGATGCTCGCCGCCACGACCGGCCACGCGTGTAGAGCCGGGGGCGGCGATGATCAACGAAGCGTGAGCGACGGATACGTCCTCGATGGCGCTCGAGTCGATTTCGGCCGATAGGTGGCCGAGTATCGCTCGTACGCTCGTTTCGCAGCGGCTTGCTTTCGTTCACGGTCGCAGTGTGGACGCCTGCGAGAGTCCCCGTATTCGTATTCGCCGATAGCCTGGTTTTGGGAACGAGGGTACCCTCATCGACGTGTCCGTCCCCTGACGTACCGTATTCGACTACGACGGCCTGCCAGCACTCGGGCGCAGCCAGCCGATCCAGGGTTTCTCGCACTGCGCGTCCTGATGGCGTATTCACGCGGTAGTAATGGGGCTATGGAATGGACTGGGTCCGACTGTGTCCGCTCGACGGGACCAGAACGGGCGTCGATACGGGACGTGATCACTCGGTGATCCGCTACTCCCAGAACTCCGGGACCGTCGCGTCGATCTGATAGCCCTCGCCCTGATTGCTGTCGGACACAATCGTTCGGCGATCGCCGTCCATCGACAGCGGCCCCATGACGTTCGTTAAGAGGATGTCGCGGGTCTCGGTCCGGTGGAGTTCGTACCACTCGTCGCCGTCGACGCTCGCGAGCACGACCGAATCCGCCGCGGTATCGTTCATCGGCGAGTACCCAAACGGCATCAGACACAACTCGCGGCCGTCCTCGAGATCCTCGCGGATGTGCCAGCGTCGCCGAGCGTACATCTGCATGACGTCGTCGTCGGGATCGGTCTCGATCTCGACGTGGACCCGCTCGAAATCGCCCGCCTCTTCGGGTGTGTCGTCGGGGCCCTCGCGCTCCCAGCGAAGGATCCCCTCGGGCGTGCCGTCACTCCCGAGAACGACACAGTCTTTGAACGCGGCGACCTGCGTAACCATCGTGATGTCGCCCCGGTCGTCGATTGCCTCCCAAGAGTTCCCGAGGTCGTCTGCCACCAGTCGTCGCTAACCAGCACGCGCGGTCCGTCGCGTCCATAGACGCGGCCATCCGGGTCGACCCAGACGGGCTGGCCGGCCTCTCGCTCGTCGTGGACCTCGAGATCGTAATGGGTGTACGGCCGTCCGTCTCCCCCTTCCGGCTCGGGGTGTTCGGCATCCGAATCGGTATCGTCGGACTCGGTATCCCCGCTGACCGACTCCTCCGACGGCTCGTCCCCTGAACTGCCAAGGCAGCCCGCGAGCGCGACACTCGACCCTGTCGCTGCGACTGAGAGGGCGATAAACTGTCGTCTGTCCATACGATCAACAGCCGGTTGGATGATGGTTGTAAACTAGTTGCTAATTAGACATTACTATCTATGCGATAAATAATTCTCATCCTACCGGTGGATGAACCGGCATGGGTAGACGATCGTCCCCGAGAAAAACTCATTCCTCAGCCTCCTCGCTCGCCTCGACCCACTTGTCTCGGTCCGCTTCCCCGTAGCGATCATCAAACAGGCGCGTTACCCGATGGTGATCGTAGGCTTGCCGAAGTCGATCCAGGTCAGTAGTGAGTACGATCAGTGTTCGACATCCGGTTCTTCCGAACGCCGGGCGTCGACGCCGATAGATCCCCCGACCGCCAGCCCGCCGAGTCCCCATCCGTTCGGGGTTTGTCCACCCGCTACACGATATCGAACACCGACGAACGGATCGGGTGTGCTGAGTCCGTATCGTAGACATCAAAAATGTAACTTATAGCAGTAATTAGATATCACCAATGGTTTTAATAGAGATCATTTGATTAGAAGGTGATGTAGAGGTGTCTGTATCATATTCACGTACCATTCGTTCAAGTCGCTCTTGAACTCGTATCCTCGATCATAGCGGGGAGAGTCGTCGGTGATCGACAACACCCAGTCCGGGCCGGATAGCGCGCTGTATGCGGTGCATTGATCGGATCTCAGCGGAAAAAATAGCGAGTACCCACCGTCGCTGGAATCAACATAGTTGGACAGTGTGTGTCACACCTCGGAAGCGGTTCCGCTGGATGACTCAGTCATCTTCTGCCACCTCGACGACACCTCTTCGATTAGCCCGGTCGAAATCGGGCCGGATGGATGATCACAGCATGACGGGGGACGATGAATTACAGACATACTGACGTAATAGACGTGCTGAACTAGCGCGGCCGGAGCCCTACCGAGAGCGACCCTCATACGAGTGACCGGAGGAGACCAGGATCAGTTCGTCCACCGATACTGGACACCCGTTCTACCGTCGGGCGGACCCGATCACACCATCGTCGGTGGCGACGAATCGGATTGGATGTCGAGTCCCCGTAAAGCGGGGCACAGAGCCGGTCTCAGTAGTGTTTCGTCTTGAGTTCGATCACGTTCGCCGTGTTCTGGAGTGCGGGGAGGAGGTCCCGCTCGATGCGATCGGCGCCGAAGTCGTGTTTCGGGCCGGCCACCGAGATCGCGGCGTTGGGCATCTCGTCGCTCTCGACCGGAACGGCGACGGACTTGACACCCCGGACGCGCTCTTCGTCCTCGATGGCGTATCCCTGCGATCGGATCGACTCGACTTCGTCCTGCAGCGCGTCACGGTCGACGATCGTGTGTTCCGTCGCCTGGGGAAGGCCGCGCCGATCGACGATCCCGTCGATCTCCGCGTCGGACTTCCGTGACAGCATCGCCTTGCCGAGCGCCGTCCAGTGCATCCGGGTGTACTCGCCGGTCGGCGCGTTGTTGAAGATAGCGCCAGTCGGCTCCGTCCGATACAGCATGACGCGATAGCCACGTTCCTCACAGCCCATGGTTGCGACTTCGCTGGTCGTCCGTGCGAGCTCGTCGACCTCGTTTCGACCCGCCTGGTAGAGGCTGTTCTCGTGTCGTGCCCGCCCACCCAGGTTCAGGAACCGGAATCCGAGTCGATACTCCCCGTCCTCTCGCACCACGTAGCCGATGTCCTCGAGCGTCTTGAGATAGACGTGCACCGTGCTCTTCGGCAGCTCCATATGGGTCGCGAGCTCCCGGACGCCACACCCATCGAGTTCGCTCACCTCCTCGATGATGTCGAAAGCGTTTACGACCGCCTGAATCCGATTCGGTTCGTTCGATGAGTCCTCGGGCATTGGCTACGCCCATGGTGAGCTACCCAATAACGTTTTTCACCCTCGTCCAACACTACTGGACGGTCTTATCGAGAGCCAGCAATAGTGATGGTCGGTAACGGGCCAGGGTCAAACTCACGCAGAGGGTCGCGACAGAAGGCCGCTCAGCGGACATCGAAACGCGCTGTGAGTCATCCGACAAGTCGAGACACTGACGCTGGCCGAATGGCCGCCGGCGGTGGCGAACCGAACGAGAGAACTCTACTGGAGGGGCTGTTCGGTTTGTTCGAGCAACCCGCGCATGTACCCGATGGCGAAGAGTCGGCCCAGCATGTGATAGCCCGGATTCGAGTTGTCTTCGCCGGCCATCGTTGGAACGTGATCGGGGCGCATCGGCACGTCGTCGTCGACCGCGTCCTGATACGCCCGCATCGCAGCGAGCATGTCGTTCGGCCCCTCGTCGTGCCACGTCTCGACGAAGTCGTCGGCGTCGCCCTCGACGTCGCGGAAGTGGACGAAGTTGATCCGGTCGCCGAACCGGCGGATCGTCTCGGGGAGGTCGACGCCCATGGCCGCGAAGTTGCCCTGACAGAACGTGATACCGTTGTACTCGCTCTCGTAGCACTCGAGAACGCGCTCGTAGGCCGCGGGGCTGTTCACGATGCGGGGGATATCGCCGAGGGACTCCCGTGGCGGATCGTCCGGGTGAAGACCGAGCTTTACCCCCGCTTCCTCCGCGACCGGCCCCACCTCCCGGAGGAAGTACTCGAGCGCCTCCCAGAGCTGCTCGCGTGAGGTCTCGACCACCGGCTCCACGCGATCCCTGTGCATCCGATCGTTGGAGTAGGCGGTCACGAGCGACCCGCCGCGGGCCTCGACGTGGGACTCCGTCCGTGCCCAGCGGATCCCGACCATCCAATCGTAGCAGACGACGGGGATGTCGAGACGGCCGCAGTCCCTGAGAAACTGCTTGAACACCGCGATGTCCTCGTCGCGGCCCTCGAGTCCGAGCCGGATGCGATCGGTCAGCGGGACGCTTCCCTCGATGACGCTGATTTCGAGGCCGGCGTCCTCGTACCAGTTTTTCAGGTGCAACAGATCGTGGTAGCTCCAGGTGGTCTTCCCGTCACCGATCTCGAGGGTGTGAACGACGGCGCTGGTCACGCCCATCTGCTTGGCGAGCTGCCACCTCTCGTCGGGCTGGGGAGGGAGGACTACCGCTAGATCGACCATGGCCTGACGGATTGCGACCATGGGTAAATAGCTTTCTCTCGAAGCAACCGGGCACGGGTTTCGGGGAGGGAGCGCGCTGAGTTTCGCATCTCGCGGAACGTCCGGGACCCATCGGACGAACAGGGGCTCGGAGGGGGACAAGATAGAAATAGCCCGTCGAACGATCCCTTGACGAGCCAGTATGAGCGAGCTGTTCGAGGGCAAGACGGCGATCGTCACGGGAGCGTCGAGAGGGATCGGCAGCGGGATCGCGACCAAACTCGCCGAACACGGCGCGTCGGTCGTAGTCAACTACCGATCGTCCGACCGACGAGCGGCGGACGTGGTCGACGGAATCGAGGAGACGGGCGGAACCGCCGTCGCCGTGCAGGCCGACGTGAGCGAGTACGCCGACGTCGAGGCGATGGTAGAGGCGACCGTCGACCGGTTCGGCTCCCTCGACATTCTGGTGAACAACGCGGGGATGACGAAGATCGATCCGGCAGCGGAGATCGATATCGAGGACTGGCGACGGGTCATCGATGTCGACCTGACGGGCGTGTTCATCGGCTGTCAGGTCGCGGGGCGCCGGATGCAGGACCAGGCTGACGGCGGGGCCATCGTCAACATCGCGTCGATGATGGGGGAGATGGGATACCACATGCGAGCACCGTACTGCGCGGCAAAGGCGGGCGTCATCAACCTCACGCGAACGCTCGCCGTCGAGTGGGCAGCGGACGACATCGCCGTGAACGCACTCGCACCGGGGTTCATCAAGACCGACATCACGGACCAGACCCAGGAGTCGGCCGGGTACACCGACGACGACATCCGGCGCCGAACGCCCATGGCCCGGTTCGGCACCGTCGAGGAGATGGCCAACTGCGTCAGCTTCCTGGCGAGGGGCGACACCTACGTCACCGGCGAAGTCCTCCGGGCCGACGGTGGGTGGACCTCCGACGCATGGCGATATCACGAGGGACGGGCGTGACCGGCCGCGGGACCGCCAGCCGTTCGATCACCACCCGTCGTGGTCGAGTGCGAGAGAGATCAGCGAGGGATCCGCGACCCCGAGCGAGCGCAGCGTGGTAGAGGAGGGGTTTGCCATAGAGGAAACCTTTTTACCGGTGAGACGGGACCGTTGTGATGAATTATGTCAGATGGAGGTCCGGGAATCGATAGGCGCTCGGTAATCAAGGGTATCGGCGCGGGAGCGATCACGGCGACTGCGGGCTGTTCGAGCCTCAGCGGCGGGGGTGGTGACGGTGGCGGCACCAGCATGACGATCGCCAGCACGTTCGAACCGGGTCACATTCTGGTTCAGGCCGCCGAGAACTTCAAAGAGCAGATCGAGGAGGAGTCCGGTGGCGACATCTCCGTCGAGATCAGTCCCGGCGGGTCCTACGGGTCGGAAGACGAGATCGGGGAGATCGTGAGCGAGGGTGGCGTCGAAGCCCACGCGGCGGGGAGCTTCCCGTACTACCAGTTCGCCCCGGAGTACTGGTTCTTCGGCTGTCCGTTCGTCCTCCCGGACTACGACCAGTTGCTCTCGGTGCTCGAGAGCGACGAGATGCAGGAGGCCCACGACGCGCTCATCGAAAACGGGAGCCAGCGTCCGATCGGCCAGCAGATCTATCGCGGTGCTCGCCACTTCACGTCGAACACGCCGGTCCGAACCCCCGACGACGTCGGCGGCCTCGACCTGCGCCTCCCGGAGCTGGACCCGTGGGTCCAGACGTGGGAGTCCGTCGGTGCGTCGCCGACCCCGGTCGCACTGGACGAACTGTACAGCGCGCTCGAACAGGGCGTCGTCGACGCCTCGGAGGGTGGCGCAGAACAGATCAGCTCGTTCAACCTCCACGAGGTCCAGAGCCACCTGAGTCTGACGGGCCACCTGATCGCCAACGGGAACATCTACATCAACGAGACGTTCTACCAGGGCCTCGATCAGTCACAACAGGACATGGTCATGGAGGTCGGCCAGCAGGCGACGCAGGACGCCGCCGAGACGTCCCAGAACCGCGAGCAAGATCTCATCACCGAACTCGGCGATCAGGGCATGGAGATCGTCGAGGACGTGGACGCCGACGCGTTCCAGCAGGCCGCAGCCCCCGGTGTGGAGGAGCTGTTCGAAACCACCTGGGCCTTCGACTGGGAAACCGTCCGGAACATGTGAGACGATCCGAGGGTGTAGAGGTAAGTATCTGTAACCACCACTGGCTCACTGATCATGGAAATCGACCAATCACTCGACCTCGAACGCGATCACCTCTTCGACAGGATCGTCCTCTACAGCGCGACGGGGCTGTTCGCGATCACGATCGTCCTGACCACGATTCAGATCTTCGTTCGCTTGTTGGGCCTCCCCACGTTCGGGGTCCTCCACTGGACCGAACCGGCGGCGCGGTTCATCCTCATCGTCGCGACGTACATCGGCGCCGCCGTCGCCGTCCGAAACAGCGAACACATCTCGATCCAGTTCCTCCTCGAACGGCTCACGGGTTGGAACCCGCGAATCGGCCTGACGATACAGATCCTGGGCGAGCTGATCGTCATCGGGTTCCTCCTGGTCGCCCTCCGGGGGACCATCGGGACGGCCATCGGCAACTGGGCGACGTCGATCGGCGGCATCGGGTTCGTCACCGCGGGGAACCTCTACCTCGGAATCGCCATCGGTATCGCGTTGATGCTGGTCTATGCCGTGATCGACATCGTCACGTTGGCGAAGGGGATCACTGACGACACCGTACGCGGGCGGGTCGAGGAGGGGATGGCCGATGAGTGAGCTGCTCGTCATCGGCGCCCTGTTTCTCGGCACGCTCCTCGTGCTGTACGCGATCGGCGTCCCGGTCGGGATCGCCATGGGCGCGACGTGTGTCCTGGTGATGATGTCCTCCTTCGGCAACGGCATCAACTACGGCGTCATCTCTCAACAGTTGCTCTACGGCCTCAACAGCTTCACGCTGCTCGCGATCCCGTTTTACCTCCTGCTCGGACGGCTGATGAATCGCATCGGGATGACCCCCCGGATCTTCGATCTGGCGAACTCGATGGTCGGGCAGTTCCGCGGCGGACTCGCCCACGTCAACATCGTCGCCAGCATGATCTTCTCCGGGATGTCCGGTCTCGCCGTCGCCGATGCTGCGGGGCTTGGCCGCGTCGAGTACGCCGCGATGCGCGATCAGGGCTACGAGAAGGACATCTCGCTCGGCGTCACCGGGTCGTCGGCCATTATCGGGCCGATCATCCCGCCGAGCGTCCCGATCATCATCTACGCCGTGTTGGCCGAGGAGTCGATCGGGCAGCTGTTCCTCGGCGGCATCATCCCCGGGGTCCTCATCGGCGTCTTCCTCATGGTGCTCGTCCTCCTGTTCGTGTACCTCCGGGGATACGAGACCGAGGACTCCTTCGAGCTCGCGAAATTCTGGAGGTGCCTGAAGGAGGCGGTGTTCCCGCTGTTCGCGCCGATACTCATCATCGGCGGGATCCTCACCGGGACGTTCACCGCCACCGAGGCGGGCGCGATCGCCGTTGTGTACACCGTTCTGCTCGGCATGTTCGTCTACAAGGAGCTCACCCTCAGAGGGCTCTTCGAGGAGCTCCAGTACGGGATGGTCGAGACCTTCGCGCTGACGTTCATCGTCGGCGTCGCGTCGCTGTACGGTCTCGTTGCCCTCCAACTCCGCCTGCCGATCCTGATGGCCGAGTCGATCACGACCTTCTCCAGCGACCCCACGATCGTGATGCTCCTCCTGGTCGGGCTCCTCCTCGTCGTCGGGACGTTCATGGAGACGATCGCCGCGATCACGATCCTCGTGCCGATCTTCATGCCGATCCTCCAGCTCACCGGGATCGACCCGATCCACTTCGGGATCGTGATGATCCTGACGCTGATGCTCGGGCTGTTGACCCCGCCGTTCGGCGTCATTCTCTTCGTCCTCGAGAAGGTGACCGACGCGACGCTTGAGGAGACGATGAAGGCGGTCCTGCCCTACTACGTGCCGATCCTCCTGGTGTTGCTGCTCACCATCTTCGTCCCGGAGATCGTCATGTATCCGGCGACCGAGCTGATGGGGTCCTGAGGGAGTCGGTTTCCCCGCCGGTATCGGGTGGGTCTCGTCTCGATCCCCGATGGAGGTCTCGGAGGCCGCCACGGCGAAGCAGTGGCGGTGACACGTCCGGATGCGGTCGGCCTCTTCCCGTGCTGTACACCGACGAAACCTTTTTGTCACCCGTGAGAGAGTACCGACCATGGCAACGTTTCAGGGGTACCAGCGACCCGACGGTCCTGCTGGCGTCCGCAACTACGTCGCCGTAGTGCCGACATCGGTCGCGGCGTCCGCGGTCGCGGAAGCGGTCGCCGACCGCGCGACCGAAACCGTCCGGTCGACGCCCCATCAGATGGGGATCGACCCGCCGAAGGCGGCGCGCGAGCAGATCGAGCGAACGCTCGCGGGCGTCGGACGGAACCCGAACGTGGGGGCGGCGCTCGTCGTCAGTCTCGGCCCGGAAACGATCGACGCCGACGCGATCGCCGACGAGATCGCCGGCGCCGGACGGGACGTCGAGACGCTCTCGATCCGGGAGGCCGGCGGGACGGCGGCGACGGTCGAGGCGGGCGTCGCCCTCGCGCGCGACCTCTGGGACGGGATCGCCGATGCCCGACGCGAGGAACGGGACGCGAGCGAACTCGTCTTCGGCGTCGAGTGTGGCGGGTCGGACGCGACCAGCGGGATCGCGGCGAACCCCGCGGTCGGGGCCGCCTGCGATCGACTCGTCCGTGACGGTGGCACTGCGAGCTTCTCCGAGACGCCCGAGTTCATCGGCGCGGAACACATCCTCGCGGACAGATGCGTCGACGAGGAGGCCCGCGAGCGCCTCCTCGAACGCGTCGAGCGGCGCGAATCGGCCGCCCAGCTGATGGGGGTCGACCTCCGGGGCGCACAGCCGACCCCCGGAAACCAGGACGGCGGGTTGACGACCATCGAGGAAAAGAGCCTCGGGGCCATCTCGAAGGGCGGGACGACGCCCGTTCGCAGGATCGTCGACTACGCCGAATCGCTCCCCGTCGGCGGCGGCTTGGTGTTGATGGACACGCCGGGCTACGACATCGAGAGCGTCGTGGGGAAGGTCGCCGGCGGCGCGCAGATCGTCGCGTTCACGACGGGCCGTGGCTCGACGACCGGCAACCCCCTCGCGCCAGTGATCAAGGTAACGGGGAACCCGAAGACCGCGGACCGACTGGCCTCGAACATGGACGTCGACGCCAGCACGATCATCGACGGCGAGTCCATCGACGCGGTCGGCGAGCGAATTTACGAGACGCTGCTGGAGGTCGCGAGCGGCGCGCGGACCGCCGCGGAGCAGCGCCGTCTGGAGGAGTTCGCGATCAACGAGCTGCAACCGAACGAACTGGCGGAGCGACGGGGGGAGGCATGAAAGGCGAAGTACTGGGCGACTGTGGGTTGCACATGGCGCGGGCGGACAACGTCGTCACGGCCATCGCCGATCTCGAGGCGGGCACGGAGATCCCCTCCGACGGGGCGACGATCGAACTCGTCGAGGACGTCCCGTTCGGTCACAAGGTCGCGCTGGTCCCGATCGAGGCCGGCGACACCGTCGTCAAGTACGGGGAGCCGATCGGCGAGGCCGTCGAGTCGATCGCCCCCGGCGAGTGGGTTCACACGCACAACTGCGAGAGCGCCCGTGGCAGGGGTGATCGCGTCGTGATCGAGGAGGAGGCAGCCTGATGTCGCAGCCGATTCCGGAGGCGTCTCACGACCTGCGTGGAGAGGCGTTCACGGGATTCCGACGGGACGACGGCCGCGTCGGCGTCCGAAACCGGATCCTCGTCGCACCGTCCGTGATCTGTTCGCACATCGTCGCCGAGCGCATCGCAGATGCCAGCGAACACGCCGTCTGCACGCCGCACGATCACGGCTGCGCCCAGATCGGTGCCGACCACGACCAGACGGAACGGACCCTGTTGAACCTCGCACGGAATCCCAACGTCGCGGGGACGACCGTCGTGGGCCTGGGCTGTGAGCACCTCCAGAGCAGCCCCTTTGCCGATCGCATCGCCGCCGACGGCGTTCCCGTTCGCGAGACCGCCATCCAGGACGCCGGCGGAACGGAGGCCTGCGTCGAGGAGGGGATCGCCGCCACTGCGGACCTGACGCGGACCGCCCTGTCCGACGAGCGGGCCGACGCGACCCTCGCCGACCTCACCGTCGGCGTCGTGAGTTCGGATCTCGACCGATCGACCCGGGAGGTCGCGGACCCGCTCGTCGGCGAGACCGTCGACGCCCTGCTCGACGCCGGAGCACGCGTCGTCGTCGCCGGCACCGAACGGCTCGCCCCACACCCGGACGCCGCCTCCGCCCGCGGTGCGACCGACGCGGTCGCCGACGAGATCCGCGCGGCCTGCGAGCGCGACGGGGCCCGGCCCGGGAGTGCCCAGCGGATCACCCGATGTGCCGCGGACGCCGAGTTCGGATCGGTCGTCGGGACGTGGGGGACCGCTCGCGTCGACGAGTTCGTCCCCTACGGTGATCGGGTGAGCATCGACGAGGGGCTGGCGCTGATCGACTCCCCCTCTCGCTTCGAGGAGGCGGCGACGGGACTGGCGGCCGCCGGCGCGTCCGTCGTCGTCCACGTGACGGCGGACGGGATTCCGACGGGGCACCCGGTCGTTCCGGTGCTGAAGGTGACCGCCGACGAGACGACGGCAACAGCGCTCGCGACCGACATCGACCTCGACGCCCGTGCCGTCGGACCGGACGCCGTTCTCGACGAACTCCTGCGGGTGGCCGACGGCGGTCGAACCGCCACGGAGGAACACGGCCTGACCAAGTTCGCGATAAACCGCGTCGGACCGTCGCTATGACGTCGCCTCTCGGCCGGTTCCGGAGGAGCCGGTGATCGCGATGGCCGCACCACACTCGATGAGCGCCGATTCCACCACTAGCATGACGGGTACTACTCAGCCAGACGGAGTCACGACGAAGTCCCCTGTACCGGAAACGAACCATCGGTCCTCGCTCGAGCCAAGCGCAT
Organism: Halalkalicoccus sp. NIPERK01; assembly: GCF_030287405.1. Taxonomy (NCBI): domain Archaea; kingdom Methanobacteriati; phylum Methanobacteriota; class Halobacteria; order Halobacteriales; family Halalkalicoccaceae; genus Halalkalicoccus; species Halalkalicoccus sp. NIPERK01. The sequence continues at coordinate 119,616 of NZ_JASVVV010000006.1, forward strand.
GAAATCGGTAGCACTCGTCGACGCGGGGACGTTCGAGGTCCGGTCCGGGGAGCCCCCCGAGCCGGCAGCAGCGGAGGTCCTCGTCGACGTGAGCGACGTCGGCATCTGTGGATCGGACCTCCACTGGTACGACCACGGCCGGATGGGCGAGCGGATCGTCGAGGAGCCGTTGGTGCTCGGCCACGAGAGCGCGGGCCGGGTCGTCGAGGTCGGTCGGGACGTCGAGCGCGTCGCCGTCGGCGACGAGGTCGCGATAGAGCCCGGCGTCCCGTGTGGACGCTGTGAGTACTGTCGAGGCGGTCGGTACAACCTGTGTCGGGACGTGGCGTTCATGGCGACGCCGGGCACCGACGGGGCCTTCAGGGAGTACGTCGCCTGGCCGGCGGAGTTCGTCCACGGGCTTCCGCCGGCCGTCTCGGCACGCGAGGGCGCGCTGTGCGAACCGATAAGCGTCGCCATTCAGGCCGTCCGGCGAGCCGACATCGACGTCGGCGACACCGTGCTCGTCATGGGCGCGGGGCCGATCGGGACCCTCGCGATGGACGTTGCAAGGGCGGCCGGCGCCGCGAACCTGGCCGTCGTCGACGTCGTTCCCTCGAAGTTGGACCGGGCCGTCGAACGGGGAGCCGGGTTGACGATCGACGCCCGCGAGACGAACGTCGCGGAGGCGGTCCGCGACGAGTTCGGCGCGGGTGCCGACGTTGCGATCGAGGCGACCGGGGCGCCACCGGCCATCGAGGCGACGCTCGACGTCCCGCGGCCGGACGGCACCGTGGTCCTGGTCGGTCTCGCCCCCGACGAGGCGGTCCCGGTGGACACGTTCGAACTCGTCCGACGCCAGATCGACGTCCGCGGGAGTTACCGGTTCGCGAACACGTACTCGACGGCGATCTCGCTGCTCGCGGCCGGCGAGGTCGACGCGGCGGGGATCGTGGACTTCGAGATGCCCCTCGACCGCCTCGGGGACGCCTTCGAACGGGCCAAGGAGCCCGACGTGATCAAGGGGATGGTCTCGGTGGACTGAGACGGCCGCTCGGCGGACCCGTTCAGGAGAACATTTAAACCGAAACGGACACCTCCCACCGTATGGTCATCGTCGTAGCGATCAGCGACTCCGAGCAGTCGAGAGCCGTCGCCGCACGGGCGGACGAACTGGCGCGAGCGTTCGACGACGAACTCGCCCTCATACACGTCATCGAGGAGACCGAATACACGAGGATCGTCGAGAAGCAGTCCACCGCCCGGGAGACCGGTACGGGGTCCGTAGAGGACACCGCCGCCGCCCAGGCGGCAGAGGGGCTCGATGAGGTCATGTCCGTCGACTACGACGTCATCGGCCGGGTCGGGAACCCCGGCAAGAAGGTCGTCGAGTACGCGGCGGAAGTCGACGCCCGGTATCTCGTCATCGGCGGGCGAGCACGATCTCCGGTGGGGAAAGCGCTCTTCGGAAGCGTGGCCCAGTCGATCCTCCTGAACACGGAACGCCCCGTCGTCGCGGTCCCGGCGGCCGAGTAGCGAGTTACGGACCGAACGACTGCAAGAACGCCTCGCCGCGGTCGATCGCTAGTCGACCGACGGGAGGAGTACAAGGTTTATCAGCGATGGTTACGTGTTCGATGATATGAGTGCGGGTTCGGTACGCGAGTTCCAGCAGTCACTGGCGGATTTAGATACGGCGTCGACCGTCGTCTCGCCCGATGAGTTCGAAACCGAACTCGAAGACATCATCGAGACCCCCGCGGTCGGTGCCGAGCTCCCCTTCGACGACCCCTCCCTGTCGGATCTCCCGGTACAGCTCGAGCCGTCCCCGGCGCAACTGCGCGAGGCGGTAACGGGCGTGACGGGCGCTCGGATGGGCATCGCCTCGCTGGGGACCGTTGCCGTCGAATCACGCTCACGGGGCGACGAGTTCGTCGCGCTCTACCCGGCGTGTCACGTCGTCGTCGTCCGGGAGCGCGACATTCGAGCGGACCTCTCGGACGCCTTTTCGTGGCTCCGGGCCGAGTTCGAGGCGGGCCGGCAGTCGCTCATCCTCGCGACCGGGCCGAGTTCGACCGGCGACATGGGTGCGCTCGTACAGGGTGTCCACGGGCCGGAGGAGGTCCACATCGTCATCATCAGAGACAATGAGTGAGTCAACACCAACACGACCGGAGGCCGACCGTATCCGCGCGTTGCTCGAGACGGAGAGCGACGAGATCAAGGAGAACACGCGCCTGTTCAACGCCGCGCGGTACGATGCGGTCGAGGCCGTCGGAGCGGAGACGCACGAGCAGTATCGAACCCGGGCGCGGGAGATAAAGGAGAAGTCGATCGAACGGCTGCCGGACCTCATTCACCGGACCAGAACGGCCGTCGAAGCCAACGGGGGGACGGTGTACGTCGCGGACGACGCCGAGGACGCGAACCGGTACATCACGAGGGTGGTAGCGGACGAAGGGGCCGACAGCGTCGTGAAATCGAAGTCGATGACGACCGAGGAGATCGATCTCAACGACGCCCTCGAGGCGGATGGCTTCGACGTCTGGGAGACGGATCTGGGCGAGTTCGTCATCCAGGTCGCCGAGGAGTCGCCCTCGCACATCGTCGGTCCCTCGCTGCACAAGTCCCGCGAGGAGATCACGGCCCTGTTCGAACGGGAGTTCGAGCCCGACGAGCCGCTCGACTCCGCACAGAAACTCACGGCGTTCGCGCGGGAGTTCCTCGGTGAACGCATCGACGAGGCGGACGTCGGCATCACGGGGGCGAACTTCGTCATGGCCGAGAGCGGATCGATCGCGCTGGTGACCAACGAGGGGAACGCGCGCAAGTGCGCCTCGATTCCCGACACGCACGTCGCCGTCGCCGGGATCGAGAAGATCATCCCCTCGATCGCCGAGCTCGAGCCGTTCGCGGGGCTCATCTCGCGGTCGGCGACGGGACAGGACGTCCCGCAGTACCTGTCGCTGCTGACGCCCCCGGTCGACACGCCGACGATCGACTTCGATCGGGCCGACGAACCGGGCTTCGGAGGCGGCGACGCGGACCGGGAGTTCCACCTCGTGCTCATCGACAACGGCCGACGCGCGATGCGCCGGGACGAGGAGTTGAGGGAGACGCTGTACTGCATCCGGTGTGGGGCGTGTGCGAACTCGTGTGCGAACTTCCAGTCGGTCGGCGGGCACGCCTTCGGCGGCGAGACGTACACCGGTGGCATCGCAACGGGCTGGGAGGCCGGCATCGAGGGGCTGGACGTCGCCGCGGAGTTCAACGACCTCTGTACGGGGTGTTCGCGCTGCGTGAACGCGTGTCCGGTGAAGATCGACATCCCCTGGATCAACACGGTCGTGCGCGACCGCATCAACCGCGGCAAGGACCCCGGCTTCGACGACCTGCTGGTCGACGGGCTCGTCCCCGACGAGGAGGGGAGCGGGACACCCCTCCGAAAGCGCTTCTTCGGGAACTTCGAGACCGTCGCGAGGCTCGGCAGCGCGACGGCCCCCCTCTCGAACGCCCTCGCGTCCACCGGCGTGGCCCGAAAATCGATGGAGTCGGTCCTCGGGGTGGACGCCAGACGCGACCTGCCGGCGTTCGAGCGGACCACGCTCCGGAAGTGGGCCCGCTCGCGGGACCCGAACGTCGAGGATCCGGTCCGTCGCGTCGTCCTGTATCCGGACGTGTACACGAACCACGTCCGGACCGAACGGGGCAAGGCCGCCGTTCGCGTTCTAGAGGCACTGGGCTGTGAGGTGGTCGTGCCGGACGTGGGTGGCTCCGGCCGCGCGCCGCTCTCACAGGGGATGATCGCGACGGCCGAAAGAAAGGCGAGGAGCGCCGCCGAGTCGCTGCTGCCCTACCTCGAGGACGGTTACGACGTGGTCGTCGTCGAACCGAGCGACATCGCGATGTTCCGACGCGAGTACGAGAAGCTGCTGCCTGCAGGGGCGTACGAACGGATCGACGAGGGGAGCTACGAGATACTGGAGTTCGTCTACGGGCTCTTGGAGAACGACGGGGACATCGACGCCCTCCCCGCCGGCAACGGCGCCGGGATCGCCTACCACAGTCACTGCCAACAGCGAACGCTCGGCCTCGAATCGTACACGGAGACGGTTCTGGAGCGACTCGGATACGACGTGCTCACCTCCGACGTGGAGTGTTGCGGAATGGCCGGGAGTTTCGGCTACAAGAGCGAGTACTACGACCTCAGTATGGACGTCGGCGAAACGCTCGCCGAGCAGTTCGAACCGGCCGCGGACGAGCGAACGGTCGTCGCCAGCGGGACGTCCTGTATGGAGCAGCTCGATTCCCTCCTCTCGCCGGGGACGCGCCATCCGATCGAGCTCCTCGATCCCGTCGGCAGGGAGGACGAGACACCGAACGGGACGAGTCCGCTGCGGAAGTCCTAAACTGTTTTGTACCGCGAATCCGTCTCGAACGAGGGATGAACGAATCAGCGTCCAGCGTCGGCAGCATCCGGACGATCGACACCAGCCTCTACCGAGTCCCGAACGAACAGACGCTCGAGGACGCGACCCAGTCGTTCGACACGCTGGAGATCGTCGCGCTCACCGCGGAATCCGACGGCGGGCATCGCGGCCTCGGCTTCACCTACACCATCGGCCGCGGGGGTGCGACGATCAAACGGTTCCTCGACGACGAACTCGTCCCGCTCCTGGAGGGGCAGCCGGTCGCGCCGCGCGCCGTGCGATCGGTCCTCCGGGACGAGACGACGTTCATCGGTCGCGAGGGGATCAGCGAGTTCGCCATCGCCGCGATCGACATCGCGGTCTGGGACCTGCTCGGCAAGCACGCCGGCCTGCCGCTGTGCGAACTCCTCGGCGGGACCAGGGAGCCGGTACCGATGTACGAAACGGACGGCGGGTGGCTCCAGTACGATGCCGACACGCTCGTCGAGAACGCACGGGAGATCGCCACCGAAGGATTCGCCGGCATGAAGATGAAAGTCGGATCGTCCATCGAACGCGACGTCGAACGCGTCCGCGCGGTTCGGGACGCACTGCCGGCGGATCGCCACCTGATGCTCGACGGCAACTGCTCGTATACGGTGCCGGAAGCGCGGCGGTTAACGAGCCGTCTCGATGACGTCGCGATAACGTGGTTCGAAGAACCACTGCCGAAAGGGGACTACGCCTCGTACGCCGACCTCCGACGCCGCGTCGACGTGCCGATCGCCACCGGCGAGAACTTCTACAACGAGACGCAGTTCCGGCAGGTGATCGATCGGAACGCCGTCGACTACCTGCAGCCGGACGTCTGTCGTGTCGGCGGAATAACGCCGTGGATGAGCGTTGCGGATCAGGCCGCTTCGGCCGGCCCCTCCGTCTCGCCACACTACATCGAACCGATCCACGCGCACCTCGCCTGCGCCGCCACCAACGTCCCGTACATCGAACACCACTCGACCGTGCTCGACGAGCTGCTCGCGAACCCGGTCGAAGCGGACAACGGACGGATCCTGCCGCCGAACCGCCCGGGTCACGGGATGTCGTTCGAGGATGCAGAACGGTATCAGGACGCCTGAGGACGATGGTTCGACGAGCGGCTCGGGCCGATAAATCAGCGGCGCTATCCTTCGACCGTGAAGCGGTTCAACACAATAGCTACTGCTCGACTCTCATTTTAGAGAAGAGTTTCAGTTTATCAGACTGTATTATTTGAATATGAATATTTGATATTCTTGTAGAAATACGAATAAAAGACGGTTAAATAGTTAGATATTCCTCGAATAGTAGAATATACTCTATGATATAGCAGCTAATAAGATATTTAGACTAAATACAGAAATAATTTTTTCGAATAGAAGTAGACATATGATCACATCTTCGTACAGACACATAGTTGGCATGTATGATCCCCGATCCACTAGGTTTTCTTCGATCGAGTTGCTCGAGAGACGCTCACAGCCGGTTACGAGAGGCGAGTTCTCGGCAAACTGCGGAGTGACGCCCCGTGAATGACGTCGTTTATTGGGGCTTGCTTCGGTCGATCAACCGGCCGGCCGCGGTGATGACCGCCCCGACCGCGGTTTCGGAGAGTTCCTCCGACGACTCCAGTCCCGACGCCCGTGCGAACAGGTTCGCCATCGATACGGGTGTTCGCACCCACCTCTTGGAGGAGTTGGTTCGTCCGCCCGAGGTCATCTGCGATAACGACGGCCCCTAATAGCCCGTCAACGTATCGCCGCTCGTCACGATACGTGTTTAGATGCAGTTGTGACGATCCACGTACAGTCATCTATCCAGAGACACATAAGATGCGTTGGCCGTAAATCAATCCGGCACAGACGTTATGTCACTGAATACTCCTCAGCGATATAGCGAGTAGCCTCGATTAACTTATCGAGAAACTCATCGAGATCGGTTCGATGGATGGGATGTCCATGAATCGGTGCGATATAAGAGATGTCATATGACCTGATGATCGAATCAAGGGCTGCGGCGAGTTTGTCAGCATCCACATACCGCAACCAAACGAGGTTATTCCGGTGGAACTCGAGTATCGATTCCTCAGGAATTCCGTCCGTGAATTCCTTTGACGTCTTGTCACAGTCCATTGGATCGTGGTAGGAGCCAAAGCCGTCTGCAGTGAACAGCACCTCAGACTGATGATCGTAGATCCACGTAGTGTGAGAGCGGTCGGCGAGTGGCGGATCAATAAAGCTAAACATGCGATTCTGGATCGAGAGCGACCCGCCGATCCGACACCGTCGTGCATCTGAGAGCCCCTGAATTTCGGGTGAGCCGGACGATGCAATCAACTCTACGTCATCCCATTCTTCACGGAATTCGGAGACGTTTCCGGAGTGTGGGTAATCAGAGTGGGAGAGTACAATGGCATCGATTCCATTCCCTTCAGTAGCGTCAACAATTTCCATCCGGATCGCCTCCCGGTGATAAAAAGACCCAGAGTCGATTAGAACGGTTCCCGAATCACCCCGGATTAGATACGTCGAGACGTGCTCATGGCGGTCACCGTGTGCGTAACACTCGTTTATCCAGACGACCTCGTCGGTGAGTTCTGTTGTCATGATAATTCCCAATTACCCGAGCGCTCCGATTCGGTCCCGTCGTTCGATCTCTGCGACGACATCCTTCAGTAATTCTATATATTTTCTTGGATTCTCCCTGATCACGAGTCCGTGTGCTGGAAGGATCACAGCCGGATCGTAGGTGTGTTTTACCTGCTCGATCTCCCGTTGGACTTTTTCGACATCCACGTACTGGTGCCAAAAGAGTACACGGCCATGGAACTGGAGTAACCGAGTGCCGTCGAGTTCCGCGTCCAGTTCGTCGACGAAACGCAGTTGCTCACTCTCAAGGTGTGGGAACCCCATCCAGTCGACGGTGAACAGCATCCTTTCGGTTCGTTCGCTCATCCAAAGTGAGACAGGAGCGTCAAGGAAGGTCGCCTCGTGGAAGTCAACGACGTACTCCCCTAGATCGATAGAATCTCCCTCTCCTACCAAGTAAGCGTCGTCGAGCCGATACAGTTCATGATCGTCGCCGTAACGTGGGGCGACGACAGTCGGATCGTACTCAGCACAGATTGCGCTCGTACCACCTGCGTGCGGGACATCAGGATGAGATACGACGAGGTAGTCGAGATCGTCCTCAAGGAGAACATCGAGTTCTGATAGGATCTGACCGGTGCTCGCTGGAGAGAGCGTGTCTAGTAAGAGTGTCGCGTCTCCACCGTCAAGGAGGTAGGCGCATTGGGGAATATGAACGGACTGTCCTTTATCGTACCAACTCGGAACCGGGTCCATCTCTTCGATCATTCCAGATCGATCTGGTCCCGGTTCATACAGCCAGTAAACACCCGGTCGAATTTCCCGGTGCATGGCGTTAGAGTTCCTCAGTATTGGGGGCCCGCTGCAGGAACTGTGCAGTCGTCTCGATTCCGTTCCGGAAACAGTCCAAGTCAAGGTGCTCATTCGGCGAATGATTCCCTTGATCAGGATTCGCATACGGGACGACCAGCACTGGAACGTTCAGTTCGGTTCGGAAATATGCCGCGGGAAGACTGCCTCCCAGTAATGGCATTTCGACTGGCTCTACACCCCACACCTCCGTGAGGGCCGTCGTGAGTGGTGTCGCCGCTGGCGTGTCAAGTGGGGTCTTCATCGGCGGAAACGACCCCATCTTCGTTACCTCAACGTTGGGATTCTCACGCTTGACATGGTCGGTGATCCGCTTAAAAACTCGCTCGGGGTCCTGATTCGGCACGAGCCGGGAGTCGAGCTTAGCGGTCGCTCGGTGGGGGATAATCGTCTTCTTCCCTTCACCTTCGTAGCCACTCGAGAGGCCATTGATAGTCAACGTTGGCTTCAACAGCAGCCGTTCGTAATACGGATCATCGGTGGCAAATTCGCTGATTCCGAGATCTCCCTTCAGAGCCTCCTCATCAACCGGAATGCCCGCAACCAGTTCGCGATCCGCAGCCGAAATAGCGACGTCTTCGTGGAATCCCTCGATCGTCACTTCATCACCATCGAACATCGAGGAGACGACAGCGATCAGCTCGTTGGCCGCATTCGGGATTGGCCCCCCGAAGTTGCCCGAATGCAAGTCTGCGTTCGCCGTTTCGAGATCGAGCTGGTAGGAGAGGATTCCCCGATTACCGTAGATGAGGGTCGGTCGCCGTGACGCGTGCATTGGTCCATCCGCGACGTAAACGAGGTCCGTGCCCCCAAGCTCCGTTGGAGCGTCACTGAGGTACTCAATCAGGCCACGACTCCCGCTTTCCTCGCCGCCCTCGATCACCAGTTTGACGTTGACCTCGAGATCACTGCCGGCGCGATTCAACGCGTCGATCGCGAAGACATGTGTGAGGAACTGGCCTTTGTTATCCCCAGCCCCACGAGCATATATCGAGTCATTGCGGATCGTCGGTTCGAACGCTGGCGACTCCCAGTCGTCCTGAGCCCCCGGTGGTTGTACGTCGTAGTGTCCATAGAACGTGACCGTCGGTAGCGACTCGTCACCACCGCGTTCGGCGTAGACGAGCGGGTACCTACTCGTCTCGATCCGCTGGACTCGATCGAACTGGTATCCGTCGAGCACCGACAGCAACAGCTCCGCGCAGCGTTCCATCCCTTCCCCTGTCGCACTGATGCTCGGTTGGGCCAATAGTTCGAACAGGTCGGATTGGTACGCCGAGAGCCGGTCATCTATCACGGCTGTTATCTCATTCATGGGAATCACCTCGTTCGGTTCGAATACGCTCGGAAAACGCGCTCACGAGTCGAGTCGTCACCTCTTTTCCGAGTTCGGGTGTCGCATAAGTCGGATCACCCATATGGCCCAATTCCGTCACCTCATCGAGGCCGTTCGTCATCAGTTTCGATGTCGAAACGTTACCAGTGAATCCCGGTGTGAACTCCTCTTCGAGCACGAGATCCGGACGCAGATGCAATACGGATGCAGTCACTGCCGCACCACCGTGTCCTCGAGCTTTGGAGGGGATGTCCATTTGAGCCAAACTTGCCATCAACGGGTCGATTAGTAGCTCCTTATCGAGTAGCGTGATGATCTGTGCATCGGCCTCGTCCGCGATGGACGGTAGGATCGCATTCATTGCTGGGAAGTTCCCGCCGTGGAGCGAAAACAGAACGATATGGTCGAAGCCATGGGAGTCGAGGCTCCGACAGTAGTCCTCTAGCACACGCATCAGTGTTTCCGGTCGGTAACTGATGGTCCCGCTGAAACCCATGTGGTGGTCCGAGCATCCTGGTCGGATGACGGGGGCAACAACTGCATCACCGAGATCCTTTGCCACCTCCACCCCGATAGCTTCGGCCCAGGCGGCGTCTTTCAGGATTCCGAGGTGTGGCCCGTGCTGTTCGACGGATCCAGCGGGAACGAGGACTGTCTTCACCCCGCGGTTGATCGCCGATTCGATTTCTACCCATGTCAACTCCTCCAGCAACTTCGATCTAAGTTCTATCATATCGATTTCGTTGTTTCAGCCGTCTCAGTAGCGTATTCATCGTAGAGAACACATCGTGCGTGTCGACCCTCGTCAACAGGGAACATGGGTGGTTCTCCATTCGTACAGTGTGGCATCGCCTCTGGACATCGATCGTAAAACCGACACCGGTTCATTGTCTCTGTCAAGTCTGGGACCTCTCCTTCTAGCTCGACAGGTTCACGATCGATATCGGGATCAATAATCGGCATCGAGCCGACCAGAGCCTGCGTGTACGGGTGTTTTGGATCGGAAATTATACTCTCCGTCGGGCCGACCTCAACGAGTTTTCCAGCGTACATGACACCGATCCGGTCACACATATGTTTTAATAGTGATAGGTCGTGGCTGATGTACACGGCCGTAAGTCCGAACTCCTTTTGGAGCCTCTCGAAGAGATCGAGAATACTCGCTCGGATACTCACGTCGAGCATGCTCGCCGGCTCGTCTGCGAGAAGGAATGAAGGATCCAGTGCCAGCGCGCGTGCGATACCAACCCGCTGGCGCTCTCCCCCGCTCAGTTCCGAGGGATATTCCTCAGCGTACGCCTGTGCTGGCCGGAGGCCGGCGTTTTCAAGGGTCTCGTAGACTTTGTTCGCTCGCTCCTCCGGTGTTCCGATATCATGGACATCGAGTGGTTCCTTCACCCACCGATAGACAGTCCACTTGGGATTCAGTGACTGATACGGATCTTGATGAATGATCTGTGCCTCTCGACGGAAATCAAACAGTTCATCGGCGGTGAATTCGCTTATATCTGTCCCGTCGAAGTAGATGTGTCCACTTGTTGGATCGTGGAGACGGATCGCTGTTTTTCCGAGAGTCGTCTTGCCGCACCCTGACTCGCCTGCCAGACCAAACGTCTCACCCTCTTTCACCGAGAGGGTGACGCCATCCACGGCGTGAACGTATTCCCGATCCCCGCGGTTGAAGAGCCGAGAAACGATGCCTTCGTTAACAGGGAAGTGCTTGACAAGGTTCTCGACAGCGAGTTTGGCCTCCTCAGGGACAACCTCGCGTCTGTCACTCATTGTTGCCTCCATCCGAAGCAGCTTCCTTCGTCCGCGTACGTAGCTTCTGCCACGTCTCGCGTTTGCTGGCCTCTTCGCGGAGGAGTTCGGTCTCGTCAGCTCGATGGCACTCAACGACGTGTCCACTCTCGAACTCCTCCGGTTCAGGTGTCTCCTCCCAGCATTGGTCCTCAGCGAACGGACATCTGGGGGCGAACCGGCAGCCTTCGTCAGGGTCGGTAAGCTCGGGCGGCGTTCCAGGGATCGATATCAGTTCCTGTGAATCTGCAGTTATGTCTGGAAACGCATTTCTAAGCCCAAGCGTGTACGGATGGCGAGGATTCCTGATAATTGTATCGGCATCAGCACACTCCACAACCCGGCCACCATACATCACCGCGATCCGATCACAGGTCTCCGAGACAACGGACATATCATGGGTGATCAGTATCATGGCGGTGTTGAACTCCTCTTGGAGTTCAGAGATGGTCTGCAGGATCCGGTCCTGAATCACAACGTCGAGTGCGGTCGTTGGTTCATCTGCGAGGACGACCGCGGGATTGACCGCCAGTGCAAGCGCGATCATCGCCCGCTGAGCCATCCCTCCGGAGAACTGGTGGGGATAATCGTCGATCCGGTCGCGGTCGAGACCGAGCTTTTCGAACAGCTCCTCTGCCCGTGCTCGAGCCTCGGCTTTGGACGTGTCAGATTCATGGGCCCGAATCACCTCGACGATCTGGTCGCAGACGGTATGAACGGGGTCGAACCCGTTCATCGCGTTCTGCGGAATCATCGAGATTTCCTTCCAACGAAGGTCTCGCCGGACCTCCTGCATCGACATCTCCGTGATGTCCTTTCCCCGATACTCGATCGTTCCCTCGACGATCTCCCCGTTGTCCGGGAGGAGTCGAATGATCGATTTAGCAACGGTCGTTTTGCCACTGCCACTCTCTCCAACGAGCCCGAGCGTCTCGTTGGGGGACACCGATAGAGACACACCGTCCACCGCGGCGACGTTGCCCCCCTCTGTTCGATAGTACGTCTTCAGTCCATCAATGCGTACTAGCGTCATTCGGATGGTCCCCTCCGCTGGGTTCGTGTTGAGTTTCTCGAGGCACTATGACGCGCCAGCGACTGTACTCGATTTCGGTCGGACGTTTTCGTCCGGTCAGTTCGTAGTATACTCATTTCATTCGGAATGACGGAGTTCTGGATTGGTAACCTGCTCAAGCGCACGTCCGATGAAGAACACAGACATCACCATCAGCATGATACAAATCCCGGGCGGTGCTACCCACCACCAAGCGAATCGAATAGCGTCAGCCGTGTAGGCGTTAAAGAGCATCTGGCCCCACGACGTCATGCTTGGATCACCGAATCCGAGGAACGAGATGCTCGCCTCCGCGATGACCGCCCATGCGACCGAGAACGAACCATAGAGGAAGGCTAACGGGAGCACATTCGGAAGAATATGGAGGTACATAATGCGGAGGTCACTCGCACCAATGGCCCGCGCTGATTCAACGTATGGGCGTTGCTTGTGACTGAGAACCTGTGATCGGATTACGCGGGCGGTCGAGCGCCAGAGGATTAGGCTGATAACGATAACGATGCTCCAAAGGCTCGGACCTAAGAGAAACACCAGCACGAGGACGAAGGGGAGGAAAGGCAGCCCATATGCGATATCCGCGAGACGCATCAGGCCGTCATCCACCCATCCGCCGAAATATCCGCTAACGAGCCCGATGTTCACACCGATAAATACGGAAACGAACGCGGCGAGGAATCCGATAAACAGTGACACTCGGGCACCAACGATGACCTGCGATGCGACATCGCGGCCAAGATTTGTCGTCCCCAATGGGTGGGTGAGAGACGGCTCTACAAGTCGAAGCGCGGAGCCATCGGCAGCACGGTTGATAGTGGTCGGATCGTGAGGGGCGAGGTATTGACCAAGTAGACCCATTAATACGAAGAAGAAGAGGATGGTCACGCCAGCCTGTCCCATCCGATTGTCGCGCAATGAGCCAATAATTTCGGACAACTGCTCGCCAAACCGGTCAGTTACAGCCAGTCCACGAGCACCTCCTAAAAGGGAATCGGAAATTCCAGTCCGCTCGCTGTCAGTTCCCATCGCTACATCCTCCCGTTGCCGTTACGATATCCGTTCGTCCTATCGTGTGTCGTCTACTCGTTATCGTATCTGTTCTGATCATGGTCGTCTCAGTCATACTGCACCCGCGGATCGAGATAGCCGTACGCGAGGTCGGCCACGAAGTTCATCATGATGACCACTGACCCCATAAGGAAGAACGTCCCCATGGCGACAGGGTAGTCATTGTAGTGAATGGACTCAACCATCTCTCGTCCCATTCCGGGCCAATTGAACACCGTTTCGATTATCAGGGAGCCGCCGATTGCTGTCCCAGAGACGATGGCCATCACGGTGACGAGTGGTAACACGGAATTTCTAGCCGCGTGGCGAAACAGGATTTGGTGTTCGGGTAGCCCTTCTGCCTTTTTGATTTCGATGAAGTCGGCCTTCAAGACGTCTAGCATCGTGTTTCGCATCAGCAGCATCGGAGTCGCCATGTAGTAGATGGCGCCAGCCATCATCGGCAGGATCATGTGATATACGAAGTCCCAAGCGAGATACCGTCCTACGAAACTGCCAGTTTCCGTTCCGATAGCACGCATCCCACCCGATGGGAACAAGCCAAGCCAGAAGGAAAAGATCGACAGGACGATAATGCCTGTCCAAAACTCCGGCGAGGAACGAGCCATCAGTGCGACAACAATTCCGCCCCGCTCAAACGTGGTCCCGCGATACCAGCCTAATAGTGCCCCGAACGTGATCCCGAGTACATATGCCACCACTAATGCGGAACCCATCAGGATGATCGTGTTCCAGAACTTCACAACGAGAATATCCCAGACGGGCTCGTTATATCGGAACGATGTCCCGAAATCTCCCGAGAGCAACTGACCGATGTAGTCGACGTACTGCGTGTGAAGGGGTTGATTCAATCCAAGACGCTCGATCGTTGCTTCGCGAGCTGCCGGAGACATCCCCTGAGTGACGTACATCGAGGTCGGGTCCCCAGGTGCGGCCCGAAAGAGGACGAAGAGGATAGTGACGAATACCCAGAAGGTGAGAATCAACTGAGCGATGCGTCGAACGACGAACTCTTGGAGCCCCATTACCGATCCTCCATTAGCGCATTTTCACGCGAGTGCCGCCTCCTTCGGATAGTCGATGATGGCGACTTTTCTGCGCTTGGGCGAACGAGTGACTCCGTTCTAGCCACGTCATTCCTCCGGATAGTATAGTCGGCCGTTTTCGAGCGTGTATCCGGCCTCCTCAAGGGTCGCCTGTGCCCTTCCGAGATCGTTTCCGAACTCCCGGACATCAGGGTTGTGCCAAAACTCGTTGACCTCCGCGATGAACGTGTGGGTCACAGTCGCCATCCCATCCATCACGATATCAACGATATCCTGTTTCGGTATTGCATCTGCCAGCGCGTGTCTAACGGCGACGTCATCGAACGGTGCACGGTCAAGCTGGTAGTTAATGTGATACCAGCCATGGCTGTCGATCGAACTGATACTGGCGTGGTCGACGTCTGATTCGAGTCTGTTGACCGTATCGGGGCCCGCAACCCATCCAATCATGTCCAACGATCCGTCTTCTAGTAATCTGACCAGGCTCGACATATCGGACCCGGGGACCTTGATCAGCTCTGGGATGTTTGGCGGATTGAAATGGTCCTCGTTTGCTCGGAGAACCATTTGTTCGTCGCGGTTCCACTCAACGAACTCGAACGGCCCGCTTCCAATGGGTTCGGGGTTCTCCCACTCAACCGGTTCCGAGACGTTGTCCAACCCGTCGGGAACATCCTCCCAGATATGCTGGGGGATAATGAACACTTGACCAAGTCCGATCGGAATGAACGGTGCGAATGGCTCTTCGAACGAAAATTCGACCGTTAGGTCGTCGATGATCTCAGTGGACTCAAGGGAATCGATGAACGAACCGAGGACGGCCGAGTGCTCCCCGAGATAATCGAAGGAGAACTTCACGTCCTCGATCGTCAAATCCTCGCCGTCGTGCCACTGTTGTCCGTCACGAATCGTCGCCCTGATCGTCGTTTCGTCGACCTCCTCGATCTCCTCGGCGAGCCAATTGCGTGGAGTGGCATCCGTGTCGATTCGGACGAGTTTGTCGTAGATGAGCCGCATTGTCTGCGTGTCGTGAGTCGCTGCCCCGTCAACTGGATTGAGGTTATTGACATCGGAAGGATAGCCGAGGCTAATATGCTCAACACCATCCGCCGGGACAGAATCGACAGCCGTCCAGAAGGACATCAGTCCCTCCCCCATCATGTTCACGACCTCGTCAAAACGGTCCTCAAGA
Source organism: Halalkalicoccus sp. NIPERK01 (assembly GCF_030287405.1). NCBI lineage: Archaea > Methanobacteriati > Methanobacteriota > Halobacteria > Halobacteriales > Halalkalicoccaceae > Halalkalicoccus > Halalkalicoccus sp. NIPERK01. Next base: position 135,009 of record NZ_JASVVV010000006.1, read on the forward strand.
TAGGGCATCGCCTGCGTCTGATTCGCGATAGGTGTCCGGGGCTGGTCCTCGGCGAATATTTCTTGGCATCGCAGAACGGCTTCTTGCCGTTCGTTCTCGTCGTATGTCTCCCGCTGCATTTCTGCATACTCGTCGTACTCGGTATTTTCGTAGTTCACCTGGTTGTTCCCCCCGTTATCTGTTTGAGAGGAATGGTGGAGCGAGTAGCAAAAGACGTCAGGGTCCAGACGTTCAGCCCGTCCTGCCCAATTGAGCGTGAATGCATCGAAATCCTGCTGGTTCATTGCTTGGTCGACGATCGAATTCCACGCTGTCGGATTGACGTTAACCTCGAATCCTAGTTCTCGCCAGTTGTCGGCGATGAGGTTACCGAATTCGTACCGAACGGGATCGTAGTCCTGTGTTGTTACGATAAGTTCGATAGGCTCGACGGCTCCTTCTGCGCTACTTCCACCGAGACAGCCGGCCAGAGCAAGTGTCATGCCGCCCATGGCCCCTGCTGTACCTTGTAGTACTTCGCGACGGTTTTTGGTAACGTGTCGCATACGACGAGATGATATTGCTACTACTTATATTTTTTCATACTATAAGCTATAGTCCTTTGAGATAGTGAAGTGAATCACGTTTTCAGGAAGATCTTTACGATAGGATCCTCAAACACAGGGTATAACCCCTCTCACACATGATCACGTTCGCTGGTCGTATGACAGACTTGATGAAAACAGTGATGTTTGAAAGTTGGTAATAGAGACAGAGTTCCAATGGCAAAACAGACATTTGATTCGTTTGATGATATAGATGGAGTGATCCTCCAAGCGCTGGCGGAAAATCCGAGAATTCCGTACTCCGAGATCACAGATACCCTATCCGAAATGGGCTACGAGATGAGTCCAGAGGGGGTTAGATACCGAGTTGACAAAATTATCGATCTGACAACGGTATTCTTCTTGGTAGATCCTCAAACAGTGTCATGGGAGATCCTCCGTGTCGCAGTATCCACGAAAGACACTGAAAACTCCAAACGAGAGGCCTTCGATTTTCTCTGTGAGCAACCGTTTTGGCACGTTTCGCGCGGGGTCGGTACGTATGACTTGTATGCTGTCGGTAGCCTTCCTTCACTACGGGAGGTTGATGAACTCGTTACGAGGGTCAGGGAGGCCGAGTGTATTAGTAAAGTAGAGTATATCGTTGTAACAGGCCGAAACCAAGATATGACACAATATCTGAATATGGACTACCTTCCAACGCTTGAGGAAGAGTGAAGGTGTTATTACGTACGCTAGTATTCAATATTAACCGTCAAATACCTATAGATATTTTATATTTCGACAATACCAGTTCCGTCTTCGATGCTCACGGCCGTCCCATACGGACTCGAGAGGTCAGCCACGTCGGTAAGGATGCGCGTCGCCGTCTCTCCCGTAGCCAGCAGAGGTCGACCGCGTTGGCTGCGTGGCGCCTCGAACCCCAACTCGAGGGGGTATAATTCGATCCGATCAAGCACGCCGTCTTCGTACTCACAGACCGGAACGACGGTTTCCCAGAAGCCTTGATCGGAGAGAAAGCCGATTCGCGTTTCCTCCTCGTCGAAGACACGAGCGTCGAACAGATCCGCAGGGGTTGCGGTGGGATCTACGTCGTAGCGCTCGTAGAGTTCCGTCGGCAAGCGCGTAACGGTCTCGTTTTGCATGACGAAGTTGCCGAGACTGTAGAAGATCGGCGTTCCGTCATAAATCTCGATACCCCGGAGTAGATGAGAGCCGTGGCCCATGAAGAGATCGGCCCCCGTATCGATACAGGCACGTGCGAACTCCTCGTGGAAGTCGGGAACGACCCGATCGTTGAGGCCACCGGCTTCACCCTCGTGGCCATGTAGGCTCGCCACCACCCAATCGGATTGACGGCTCGCCTCGTCGATTCGACCGAGAATCGCCGCAACGTCGTCCTCGTTGGGCTCCATCCGAACGGTACTGTCTCCGTCATCGCTCTCGACGAACCGTACGTTCTCGCCATCGGCATTGATCAGGGTAAATCCCTCTTCGTCCTCGCCGGGAACGGGAAACCCCTGGTGCTTGGCGTCGCGCTTTATCCCCTCTAGACCGAGCGTCTCGCTGGTTTCTCGAAGCATCTCGATCGTCTCCGAGGGGACTTCGTACGCGGTGTCGAAGCGAAGCGGCGAAAGTCCGGGACGACCGCCCATATCGGAGCGCTGCTGGCCAGCCACGGTCCCAGGAACGACGGTCGAACACGCCGCCACAAGCCCAACTCGCCCGGCAGCAGTCTCTACATACGCCGGCTCGCGGGCGGTTGCCAAATTGTTGCCGAGCCCTGCGTAGGGAACGGCGCGATTCTCGAGGTGGGCCATCGTGGCTTCGATCCCGCCGATACCGAAGTCACCGGTATGATTGGTCGCTGCAGCAAACGCATCGAATCCGAACCACGTGAGCTCGTCGACAACCCACGGGGGAGCGCGCATATACGTCCCCCCGCTTTGAGCGGCTGGATAGCCATCGTCGTAGTCACAAAGCAGTACTTCGAGGTTCGCAAGGGAGACATCAGCGCTTCGGACGAGATCGACTACCTGGCGGAACGCGTCGACCTCACACGACGAGATCCGACGCGTCACGATCGCGTCGCCTGCAACGATCATCGAGAGGCGCTCCCCCTCAGTTCCGTACATGATCGTCATCCTTCAGCGCAGGCCGCATTACTCTGTCGTAGTCACACCGTTACGCACGAATAGCCACTCCCGGCGTCTCGCCGGTACTGCCCCCGTCTGCAACGACCGGGGTGCCGTCGACGAGCACGTGTGAGATCCCGGCCGGCTCCTGTCGTGGTGATTCATACGTCGCTCGATCCGTGACCAGTACCGGGTCGAAGACCACGAGATCGGCGTCCATCCCCTGTCGGACGAGTCCCTTGCGATCCAGCCCCAGTATTCGAGCCGGAAGCGACGTCATCTTCTGGATGGCCGTCTCCAAGGAAAGCAGGTCCTCCGCACGGACGTACTGACCGAGAATACGGGGATACGTTCCGTACACACGTGGATGGGGACGGCCGCCGAAGAGACCGTCGGTCCCCACCGCAACGAGCTCAGACTGGAGGATTTCGCGAACATCGTCCTCGTGAAGCTGATGAAGGATCATGCTGACGTTCAGCTCCTCCTCGACGAGGATATCACAAACTGCGGCGACGTGATCGGTGTCCCGTCGCTCGGCGATGTCAGCGATCGATAACCCCTCGATATCGGCGTTCTCCTCCGACTCGATATTCGTCACGACGATGTTCTCCCATCCAGTGTAGGGACCGCGATTTTCCCAGTCATCGATCCTCCACTCCTCGATATCGCGCCGAATCCGAGCGCGGGATGCAGGGTCCTGCAGTAGCTCGAGGAGTCGCTCGGGACCGTCGGTGTGAACCCACGGGGGGAGGAGATTCGAGAGCATCGTACTACCGGCCAAATACGGATACTGGTCGGCTGTGACGTCGATCCCACGTCGTCTCGCTGATTCGAGAACCGCGAGCGCCTGCCGAGCCCGTCCGTGGAGGAGTTCCCCCGGTAGCTTGAAGTGGGAGAGATGAAGCGGGATGTCCTCCTCAGCACCGATATCGAGGAATTCATCGAGCGCGCGCCAGATATGACGTCGTTCGTTCCGGATATGGGCAACGAAGGGTCGTCCGTACGGCCCCAAGCAGGCCGCGAGCTGACGGACTTCGTCGGTATCGGCGTGGATCTGCGGTGAATACACCAAGCCGGTCGAGAGACCGATCGCGCCCTCTTCTAATCCCTTCGCTACGAGGTCGGCCATCGCGGCTACTTCCTCCTCGGTCGGCAGGCGATCGGCCATCCCGAGGACTGCGTATCTGACCGTCCCATGGCCAACGAGTGTCGCGACGTTCGGTGCGATACCGTTTCTCTCGATCGCATCGAGATATTCCTCGACCGATCGCCACGTCCATTCCCCGTCGAAGTTCCCCGTGAGTCCACTCAGATGGCGTTGCCAAGCGTCGGTATCGCTGTCCTCGTAAAGCGGTGCCATCGAGAAGCCGTCCTGGCCGAGCACCTCGGTGGTGATCCCCTGTCTGACTTTCGGTTCCAGCGACGGGTCGTCGAAGAGCTCGAGATCGGAGTGCGAATGCGTATCGATGAAGCCGGGACACACGACTGAGTTAGCGGCGTCGATAACGCGTTGGGCGTCTTCGTCCGTGCCGACGTCGCCGCGAGTCACCGCGACGATGCGCCCCTCGTCGACGCCGATACACCCGTTGAACCACGGGGCACCAGTCCCATCGACGACGCGTGCGTTCTCGATGCGTAAATCGATCGTCATCGGAATGGCGTCCCGACGTGTACAGCCATGCCGTCCTGTCGACCGCTTCTGCCAGATCGGGAGTGGTTGTGTATCATTTCACTTTGCCACGGGCTTGAACGTTCCAAACGGCAGTAACGCGTCCCTCGCGGACACCGACGATCGTATCGTAGAGGTTGACCGTCGTACAGACGTGCGGGACGACGAGCGAGACGCGATCCCCGACCGTGAGCGGTTCGTCTCTATCGCTCGTATCGAGCCAGCCGTGTTCTTCGGACGAAGCGACGTACGTGACCCCATCTCGGTCTTTTACGACCGGCTGCTGGGGTTTATCCATGCCGAGGCTCTTGCTCCCTGCGTCGATCACGGCACGGCCGGAATCGGGAACCGAAATGACGGTCGAAAGCACCGTTGCGGCACAATCCCCGAATGACACCTCCCAGGGCCGGAGTTCGAGTTCGCCGACGTCCATGAACGGATACATCCCGGGATTGATCTCGGTTACGACCGGATGTGTCCCACTGTATAACGAGGTCGCGGTACCACCGACTTTGACCTCGGGAACGTCGATATCGTGCGCTTCGAGAGCGGCGACGATGGCTGCCGTGTCGTCCATCGCTTGCTCACAGAGTCGTTCGAAATCAGCCGCCGATTCGGCCTCGTGTTTGATATGCGCCTCGTACGCGAGGAGACCTCGAAACGAGAGGTTCGGCTGATCACTGATGTACGCGGCGAGTTCGATCGCCTGTTCGCGAGTCGGAACACCGGTCCGGCCCAGTCCGATGTCGATTTCCATGATCACATCGATGGTCGTACCGTAGTCCGCCGCGGCGGATTGAAGAGGGTCGACGTTCCCACGCCCATCGACCGTCGTAGCAAACGACGACAGCTCATCTGCGAGATACAGGAGTCGGTTCAGTTTGCGTTCGCCAACGACCATATACGAGAGATAGATATCGTCGATTCCACCGCTCGCCATCACCTCCGCCTCACTGAGGGTTTGACAGCAGATACCGCCGTTCGTCCGGTCGTGCTGCTTGTGCGCGAGTGCCGGCGTTTTGTGTGTTTTCACGTGTGATCGGAGGCGAACGCCGTGCTCCTCGGCGAAGGTAGCGTACCACTCGATGTTGCGATCCATTGCATCGAGATCAACGACTAACGCCGGGGTTTCGATCGCCTCGATCGGGGTTCCGAGCGTCGGTTGCGTATCGGTTGCGGTAGGTGTAGGCACGTTCCTACGTTTTCACGACCGAGTTATATTCCCATCGGAAACGATAACAGTACGCACACCAGAGCTCGTCCGATACCAAACAACGAGTATATTCAGAGGATTTCAAAATACCGATAAAATAACGCCGAATATAACGATCGGAAGGTATATCTCGGATTGTTTCGCATGGTTCGGCGTGACATGGTTCAAGTAATTTTAGTTGGCATCGTAATGATATATATCGTTGCGATGCTCGGTATCGGGTATTTCTTCCACAAAAAAGACATGAACAGCCTACAGGACTATTTTCTCGCCGGAAAAGGCGCAGGCTGGTATCTCGTCGCGATGTCGTTTTTCGCGACGGCGATCGGAGCGGGGGGGACCATCGGACTGACCGCATCCACCTTTAGCGAACAGAGTATTACCGCCTTTTGGAGCTACGGGATCTCTCTCGGAAGCGCGTTCGTCGTCGCTGTGTTGCTCGGTCATAAGCTCCCGAAAACGAAGAACATCACGATTCCCTCAATGCTCGAAGACCGGTACGACGAGAAGACACGGGTGGTCGCCATTCCGTTCTATCTGCTCCGATTTATCAGTACACTCGGGGCACAGTGGTTAGCGGCGGGGACGATCATCAGTTTCCTGTTCGCTGATCTGCTCACCGTTACACAAGCCGCAGTTATCGGTGCGATTATCATCACGACGTACACGGCAATGGGCGGGATGTCGGCCGTGATGTGGACCGACTTCATCCAAGGCGTGATCCTGTTTATCGGCCTCTGGATACTCACCGTCTTCGGGATCACCCAGTTCGGTGGGTGGTCGACGATGACGACGGAGGTGACGGCCGTTGCACCGGACGCGTTCAATCTCTTCTCGATGGAATGGACGCTCATCGCCGGATACATCGTCACGCTCGTTCCAACGCTCCTCGTTCGGCAGGGCTATCTCCAGCGGATCATGTCCGCGCGGAGTGGTCGTGACGGATTCATCGGAACAGTGCTAAACGGCGTTATCGGGTTCGCGTTCATCCCGATTCCACTCCTCATCGGTGTGATGGGTCTCGTCATGTATTCCGATATCGCCGATCCACAGCTCATCATGCCACAGATGGCCCTCGATATACTGCCGACGTGGCTCGCCGGGATCCTCCTCGCTGCCTTGGCGGCGGCAGTGATGAGTAGCGGTGACAGTTTCCTGCTATCGGGCTCCTCGAACATCGTCGACGACATCTACCTTCGATACATGAACCCGGAAGCAACGAACGAGCAACAACAACTGATCTCTCGAATTGCCGTGATCGGACTCATGGTGTTTTCGCTCGCTCTTGCTCTGGTAGTTCCGGGGATCATCGACCTCATCGTGTTCGGCGCTGTCGCTCTGAGTGGCGGTGTGCTCGTTCCCTGGCTCGCCGTGTTCTACTGGCCTCGCGGAACGGCGGACGCCGCTTTCTGGAGTCTCGCCATCGGTGCCGGAACGACCGTTATCTGGTGGTGGGCCGGTTATTTCGCGGATACCGCCGAGTACATGGGCCTCCATCCGGTCTTCGTCGGGTTGCCACTCTCCATTATCCTCTTTTTCGCCATCTCGTTCGTGCAGGAACCGGAGTACGAAGAGGCGTTGGAAACGGCCCGCAAACACAACCTCGAATCCTTGGAGAAGCGCACACTGAAAGCGATGGACGATCACCAAAAGAAGACGAGGACAGTTTCGGACGACTGAAGGGCGTTCGTCACTTCCGAGTGCTATTCTGGGTATGGATCTCGGATAAGAGATCGCTGAGCTCGGTTTCTATGTGCACGAACAGTCGCTTTCCTTTCTCGGCCGTGGCGAGTTCAGGCGCACCAATAGCTCCGGAGTGGCTGTACTCGTCGAAGGTCCTGTAAACCGAGAGCGGTCCATCCGCAAAGAGGTCCTGGCGACCGAGGTCATACGGCTCGTCGCGTTGCGTTCCCTCTAGCTGCGTCTCGTCAACGAGTTCCGGATAGAGATGCATCATGAGTGATGTCTCGAACTCGCCCCCGTGGGAAATACCCCCTGGGTCACTCTCACGAACCTCATCGATTACTGCGCGAGCGAGATGAAAGTACGACAACCCGAGGACTTCGCGGTCGGGATGTTCGTGTCCGGCGTCGCTGACAGCACTAGAGATGACCGGCATGTTTCCACCATGGCCGTTCAGAAAGAGTAACGCGTCGAAACCGTTTTCGAGCGCCCTCCCGGCGACGTCCGAGAGGACCTCGAGAAGCGTCGCTGTTTCTAACGAGATGGTCGCACCGAACGGGAGATGATGTGGGGAGCATCCCGACCAGATCGGCGGTGTGACGAGAACCGGAAGCGATTCGTGGACGTCTTCGGCCGCAGCATGAGCGACCGCGGTAGCCAGAAGTGTATCCGTTGCGACCGGGAGGTGGTAGCCATGCTGTTCGAGACTCCCGACGGGGACGATCAGTACCGAGCCGTCGTTTTCGGCGATATCGACGATTTCGGGATACGGCTTCGCCAGCCACGCAACGGGGGAAGCGAGATGCGAGTGAGAGCGGTGAATCATCGATCCAGGAGTCGATCCCACGGGAAACAAAGATATCGATACCCGGGTGTCCGAACACTCCCCTGAGAACGTTTATTAGTACAGGCTCAGCACTCGGGCGTATGGCTACGATCAGTGACCTTTCGCTGTCGGACTTGCGCCGAGAGCTTCACAAATATCCCGAAGCAGGGTGGAAGGAATTTCGGACGACAGCGTACGTCGCAGAGGAACTCGAAGAACGGGGATATACCGTCCATCTCGGAGAGGATGCGATCGACAGTACTGAGCGTCTCGGCGTGCCGGATCACGCCGAGATCGAGGGGGCTCGCACGCGCGCTCGCGACGAGGGAGCACCCGAGGCATATCTTGAGCGAATGGGGCATATTACGGGACTCGTTGCGGAGAAGACGTTCGGCGATGGACGCGGACCGGTCGTCGGGCTCCGAGTCGATATGGACGCGCTCGAGATGACCGAAGCGACCGGCTCGGACCACCGGCCTGCTAACGAGGGGTTCGCGAGCCGGCATCCGAACGAAATGCACGCCTGTGGCCATGACGGGCATACGAGTATCGGCGTGGGTGTCGCCCGTGCACTTGCCATCGATGGGGGATTCGATGGGACACTAAAGATATTCTTCCAGCCGGCAGAGGAAGGCGGACGTGGCGGCCTCCCGATGAGCAAAACGAAGCATCTCGACGACATCGAGTACTTCATCGCACTGCATCTGGGCTTGGACAACGAAACCGGGAAAATCATCGCGGGCTACGAACGTCCACTCTCGAACGCGAAGATCGACGTCGACTTTCGTGGTGAACCGGCGCACGCTGGAAAAGCGCCAAACGAGGGGCACAACGCGCTTCAGTCCGCGGCGACTGCGATTCAAAACCTCTACGCGATCCCTCGACACGAGGAGGGGGCCACGCGCATCAACGTCGGCCAAGTTCACTCACCGAACGCACAGAACGTGATCTCCGACCACGCTCGAATGCGAGTCGAAGTGCGTGGGGAGACCGCGGATTTGAATGAATACATGCTCGAGTCGGCTGATCGTGTTTTGGAGCACGCCGCAGGGATGTACGATACCGAATACAGCACGACACTCTACGGTAAGACGACGACGTTCGAAGCCGACGATGGACTCGTATCGGTAGTTGCTGACGCAGCACAGTCGGTCGAATCCGTAACGACGATCGTTGACCGAGAGGACATCGGAGCGAGTGAAGACGCATCGTATCTGATCAAACGCGTCCAGGAAAATGGGGGGGAGGCGACCTATATCGGGGTCGGTGCCAGTAATCCATCGGGACACCATACGTCGCGGTTCGACATCGACGAGGAAGCGCTCCAGATCGGCGTCGATGTCGTAGTCGAAACGGTTAGAAATCTGCCCTCGAACTAACTGGTCTCCACGTTTCACGACGGTCCTAGTACAAAGCAGTATGACAGCGACGAAAATACGGAGACGGGGTTGACTGCCTGAAGACCCGTTCGACCGGCCGAGGTTCCGGGTTCAAGAGTCGTAACATCGGGGCGAATGCCGCGGAATCGCTTTCAACGGCACTGATCTAGAGGTTACCGTAGGGTTCTGTCGTGGCTGCCATCGTTGAGATCGTCCTCGCGTAGGAGAGGAACGTCTCGATGGATCCGATCACGAGACGGGCTTCGACCGTGATGATCTCGAGCCCCAGTAGGGAGACACGATCCCGGAGATCAACGATAATTCCCTTATCGAGAATTCGGTCGAGCAGTTCCGCGAGGCTTGATCCGGTTGGCCGAGTCGAACTCATGGTCGCATCGTGAAGAGGTACCGTATCTGTAGCCCCTTAGCGTTTAGCGGATAGTTGCAGACATGAATCTGAAGCGTACGAATCACAACTGAACTCCGTCTCTGGGTGGATGTCCCGAATAGCAAGTCCCAATAGACTATAGTTACAGCGATACCCTTGTAGGGTGAAACAGGATGGCTCGCCTCCTCAACGATCTCCTAACGGTCGTACTCGTGGTGGCTATCGGTGCTGCAGCGTTAGCCGTCTACTACTATCCGGAGCTGTTCTTCTCGGCGTCGGATACCTCGACGATGTCGATCAAGGGAGTGGACACGGAGTACTGGCGGGATAACGTTCGGCTCGGGCTCATGGTCTGTGCTACCATCGCAGCCTACATCATGTCGAACTCGTTACGGGCGGGAGAATAGTTAGGAGTCACAGAAGAGAAAGAGACTGTATCACCGATCATTCCTAGTTCAGAATGTGACATAGGTCAACTAACTGACCCAGAATTCTCATCTCAGCCCTTCTTCGATACACATCGGTTTTTCGAATGCTGAAAACTCCGCGATGACGTTTAGATCTTAGAGGATAGTACTTAGTAGTGATACACCTATATCGTGACGTACTGTGTCATCAACCATAAACAGACGAACAGTTCTTAAGAATGCTGGTACAGGTGGCCTCCTTGCGACAGGCGGACTCGGCCTCATACTCATGACGGATAGGGCTACCGCAAGCGGCGAGATCACCGCTGACACGGCTTACGGGGAGGCGGCAGCATCGGACGACGGGACGATCGAGCGCATCTATATCGATCCTACGGGCGAGCTCTGGTGGGAGGACTTCGACGATCCGATCAGCCAGATCGGTGTCAGTGTCGAGTCACGCCTCTCTGAAGAGGCGACATAGGAGGAGAAGCTACCCGAAACGGTCGTCACCATTGAATCGCCGCGACAACCGGTATCTATTCCTCGCTCAGTAATGACCACGTATTGGACCTCTATACGGGCGCAGACACGGAACCGTTTCACGCCCAGGACGGGTCCTCGGCCTTGATTCGATCATTGAACAGTACGAGATCGACGGACGACCGCTGGTCGACCGCTACCCGTGGACGCGGTATGTCCTTGGGAGAGTCAGCGCCATCGACGAAGAGGTAGACATAGCGACGGGAGAGTGGCGCGGTGTTCGCCGGAGGAAAGTGGCATAGACAGCAGATCTTCGCTAGTGGTAGTGCTCACGTACCGATCCGGTCGGTTCCGGCGACGATCGATCGGAAGCGGTTTCGGCTTCGAGTATATACTCGTAATTCGTCTGGAAACTCGGTCAGTGAACCGCACCTATGTCACGCTACGATGATCTCTTCGACGATGTGGCCGCGGATGACTCGGTGTTCGCCGACAAGAGCGTACTCAATCCCCTGTCGGAGCCGGATGAGATTATCCCCCGAACCGACCAAGAGCGGGCGTTAGCGACGATCCTCACCGGCGTTACAGAGGGGTATCTCCCGACGACGGTGTCGATCTACGGGCCGCCAGGTACTGGGAAGACGACCACCACGAGACGGCTCTGTCAGGAGTTCGCCGCTCGACACTCCAAGTTCGGCGTCGAGTATGTCAACCTAAAGGAGTGTCGGTCGATCTTCAGTGTCGCCAATGAGATCCTGCTGGCGCTCGGCGGAGAGAAGCGCGGCTCACATGTGGGGGTCGATGGCGTGTTCGAGGCGATCTGGGATCGTCTCGAGGCGTACCCCGAGTGGACGGTGTTGATCCTCGACGAGATCGATCACATCCGCCACGACGCGAACTACGATCCCAGCGACTTCTTCTATCGACTCTTACGCGGGGAGGGCAAACTCGCGCGGGATCTCAACCTCTCGGTGTTTTTGATTAGCAACGAGCTGTTGACAGTCGACCTACGACTGGACAGTCGGGTCGAGAGCGCGATGGGCGGCGAGGAGGTGTTCTTCCCGCCCTACAACGAAACCGAACTGCGGGCAATCGTCGGGGCGCGAATCGACCGGGCGTTCATCGAGGGGGCGATGAGTGCGGACGCGATCGATCGTGGTCGACGCTGATCCCGACGCGGATCGCCAGTCGAGGGAGGCCGACGAATGACCTCGAAACGGGATCTCGAGAAACGCCTCGAACGGCTCGAAGCCCAGCGGGAGATGAAACGGACGGCGACGGAGAGATTCGACGGGGAGATCGGCGAGGCGGTCGTTGACGCGATCATCGAGTTCTCGTCCCTTCGACTCAGTGGGGCGTCCAACGCAGTAGTAGCTGACGCCGCTGCGTCGCTTCCAGCTGACGTCCAAGCGGTGTTCGAGGCGATCGACGAGGGAGCGGCGTCTCCGTAGTCGCTGGTTACAGCGTGGTGTGATTACGGATCGGAATCGCCCTCATCGCCATCGTTATCAGTAGCGGTGTGAAGACAGGGTGTTGTCTCCTCGGGTCCAGCGGTACGTTCCGGCCCGATACGTAGAGGCCACCGACTACGGGGATCGAGTGGTATCGGGAATGAAATTCTCGAGGAGACAGATCGGACGGATGAGACAGGGGACACTGAAGCGCTTGATTGGTTGATAGAACAGCGGTATAAAGGGCTAGTCGACACTTGGGAGCGTGCTATCGCACAGACGCCCTAACAGGAGTGGTGTCCGTTATGGCGGATTAAGAGGCGTCACTGGGTCGCGTTCATTGAAAGTAGCGAGAACGTGGCCGCAACCGCCTCGTATCGTCCATGCGAAGCGATACGAGGCGATGGATCCACCGCTCATCGACCGTTTAGTACAGACGGCAAGACAAGCGAGGGAGAGCCCTAGAACAAGGGCGGTGGGACGACGGGCTGAAACAGGGGCATCTCAGCGCACCTCGGTCGCGTCGTCGCTACTTTCGGCGACAGCGTTCTCCGTGCTTGCTTTCTCACCGGTGTCGGCGTCGTAGAGCTCCCAGAGGGCGTCGGGGATCGCCTCAGCGGTGGCGACGAGGCGCTTGTTCGCACCCTCTTTCGTGCCGCTGCCTGCCTGGAGTTCGAAGGCACCCCACTGGGTGGCGAGTGCGCGAAAGGCGTCACCCACGGTCTTGTGGGTGAACTCGACGCCCAGCGCGTGACCCATCGTGATCACCGTCGGAACGTCGACGGCTCCACCCTCGCCGATCGGGTTTGTATTTTGAGAGATCTGACGAAGCACCTCGTCGCGTGCGAGACGTTTGGCGCGTTCCTTCTTGGTGCCCGTACGCTGGTTGCGCTGGGCGCGCAGCTGGGCTTGCAGGTGATGGACCTCGGTCTCGAGCGTCTCGATGCGCTCGACGATCGCGTCGACCTTCGCGATCGGATCCGTGTCCGTCGAGGTGTCGTTCAACCCGTGGAGGAGTCGGCGGATGGCGGCCATCTCGAGTGAGTCCTGTCTGAGCATCTCGCGTTCCAGTCGCTCGAGACGGGTCTCGACTGTTTCTTCGGTGGGCTCCTCAGAGCGTGGCATGACCCTCCTCCGGGGCGCTCTTGGTGATCCGTTCGATACCCAGCAGTGTGAGGGCGGTCTGTTGGGTCGCGGCGTCCATCGTTACGCCGAGGTGGCCCGCAGCCAGCAGTTCGGTCGCGCCGAGCGTCGGGTCGGTGATGGTCGACTGGCAGTCCCGACAATAGAGACGGGGAATGGACCACTTCTCGTCGCCGGCGTACCGGACTGCGTAGGCGCTGACGGGGTCGCCCTCTCCAAGGGTACTCTTGCAGTAGCTACAGCGGGTTTCGAGGATCGGAATGCCAGTGAGGAGCTGGTCGGCGGGCGCGGTGATCAGCATTCGTGGACCTCGCAGTCAGCGGTGTGGAACGTGGGTCGGTAGAGGTCCTCTTCGCGGATGGACTCGCGGTTACAGGACGTACAGCGCCAGTAGGTGGTCGCGTTCGAGATCGACGGTAGTTCCCAATGCGGTCCCGTGACGTGCTGTTCGAGAGTTGGTGAGCCGATACTGTTTTCTGCGATTGGGTGGCTAGTGTTCATTGCTTCTCCTTCCATGAGAAGCACGGTCCGGTGTACTAGCACCGGGCCAGATCGATTCTGTGCTAGAACCGTGCTTCCGATTAACTAGACGATCACCGGTCTATTATATCTTGTGCAATACGCCCATCTTATAAGACAACATTGAAGGCCAATTCTTATTGCGCATAGACAACAACTATACTATATGCAACGACACGCAGAGACAATGGATGCCGACGATCTTACTAAGACAGATCAGGCTATCTTAGACGTGCTGAAACGAGGCCAAGGGGGTGATGAACCATGGGGACTCTGTACGAAGGGCTACTTAGTGGACGAAACGGGGTTCTCACGCAATAGTATATATAACCGGCTAGAACTTTTGGAGGCACACGGACATATTGAATTGGTACACGGTCCAACTCGTTTATTTGCGTTTGTAGATGATCCCCGAGACGCTTGATCAGATAGTAATGGCAATCGATTACCTGAACATCGATCCCTCGCCAGTCGCATACTGTTCGGCAACGTCCGTGTCTAATTCGACGCTGAGACCGGGTTTTTCGGGCACCTCGATATAGTCGTCCCCGATGAGCGGTTCGGAGCGCACCAGAAGGTCGCCTCACCACTTTGACGTCAAGCGTGCGTTTCGCGACGGAACTATGCCCGACGCCACGTTTGAGTATGGCGTCCGGAAGGCAGCCTACAACTGGGGCGACGCGCGGCAGGCGCTCTCGTTGGTTCGCCACGCGGGTGAACTGGCCAACGAACGTGGGCTCGATGAGGTCACCCGGCTGTGTCTCAACGATCCTGTGGAGGGATAGTTAAAAGAACAGCCTCGGTCGCCGATCGAGCGACCGGACCGAATCCATTTACAATGATATTTTCTAAACGGACGAGCTTTTTCGAACAGATAGTTTTCCTGAATATACTGTAAAAATAGATATTATTAACGATAGATAATGTTATATCTGTGTGAGTATTAAGGCTGTTGGAGCAAAACCATGCCAGCAGACAGAGAACAGGTCGAAAAGACCCTCTCCGAGGTTCTTGAAGTGATTACCTCCCGAGAGTACATCGATCAGATGAACAAAGTCCGGGAGGCACCCGTCGACGAACGCCTCGCCGCAGGGGCGAAATACCTAACACCGGAGGCGTTGCGCGAGGCAGGCGTCGACGTTCCGGAGGGATTTCGGATCAGTAGTCGCTACTTCGACGAGGAGCTGGGACGCGAACTCGAATTCGGGCAACCGTACGAACAGCCCAACGTGATCACTCGGCTGTCGGATATTGAACCCGACTTCCTGGATCGGATCCGGATCAAGGATCCGGCGCTGTTCGATGAGATGATCGAACTCCCCGAGCAGCCAAGTCCCATGGCTGCCTGTGGCTGTGGCGGAGCCTTCTCCGTCTGTGGTGGGGCCGGATGGGACTGAGGTGAACCCCATGCACGTAGAACCTACCGACCACCGCACCGAACAGAACGCATCCCTCACCAGAGACGACCTTCGAGCGAAGATGTGGGAGTACTACATGGAGCTCGTCGATTTCTTCTTTACCGAGGAGTTTCAGGCTGTGTACGAGGAGATGAACGAACTCCCTGAGACGGAGCGACCACAGTACGTAAAGGAAGTCCTCCTGAACGACGACGTCCTGAAAGAACGGGGCGTCGACGTTCCAGCAGGAATCTTGATCCAGCGGTCGTCGTTCGGTGATCGCCGCCCGACGCTGTTCTGCCTCAAGAAGTATCTCCCGAAAGCGTATCAAGACGCCTTCGTGTGGCAGAACGTGAACCTGACGTTCGACAACGACCACGATACGTGGCCGATCGCGGACGGAGAGAGCGCGTGGAACAAGCCGATCAACGTCGACCTCCAGGACCGAATCCACTCCGGAGAGTTCTCGGTGGAAACGTCCTCGTAAGAAAGGAGGGATTCGGTAAACGCGCTCGCAGAGACGACGAGCCGGTATGGGTTTCCCACCCGTTTCCGTCGCCCTGCCGTCGGGGAGCGCACTTTCGTGTACAGTCTCGCCGTAACAGCTCAGCAGTCGGGCCGTCAGTGATTTCCTCGACATGACCTCGCCAAACTCGGCGGTGGTCGACGCAGGAACGTGACGGGTAGGTGCCCGATGACCTAGTCGGGAACCACTTAATATAGTGGACGTTCGACGGACACCGGCTACGAAACGAGAGGGAGGCGAGTCCTTCGGCTATCGTACAGTTGGAATCACCATTAGAATCGATCTACGACTTCCGGACGAGCGGATCGTACCACTCCTCGTTGGCGCAGTACCAGTCGATGAACTGCGAGACGCCCTCGCGGATCGTCGTCGTCGGCTCGTAGCCCAGCAGGTCGTTGGCCTTCGAGATGTCGGCGTGGGTGTGCTCGGCGTCGGCGTCGTTTCGCTCGCCGTACTCGAGTTCGAGTTCGGGCGCGAGCTGATCACGCACGACCTCGGCCAGGGTCTTGATCTCGATGTTGTCCGTGCTTCCCACATTCATGATCTCGCCGTCGGCGACGTCGGTCTCCAACAGTTGCTCGTTCGCCCAGAGGATGTCGTCAGCGTAGGTGAAGTCCCTCGTCTGGGTGCCGTCGCCGTAGATGACCGGTGGCTCACCGTGGAGACACCGGGAGACGAAGTTCGAGATGGCCATGTTCGGCCGCATACGTGGACCGTAGACGGTGAAATACCGTAAGGACACGGTGGGAAGCCCGTAGACCTCATTGTAGACACGCGCGTACTGTTCGGTCGCGAGCTTCGAGACGCCGTAGGGGCTGACCGGCGTCGTGGGATGCTCCTCGTCGTAGGGGAGGTACTCGGGTTTTCCATAAACTGACGAGGAACTCGCGACGACCACCCGTTCGGTATCGCTGTTGCGCGCGGCCTCCAGTAGGTTGATCGTCCCGTCGACGTTGATCGCGTTGACCTTCTTCGGCTGCTCGACGCTCGTGCGCACGCCCGCCTGGGCGGCCTGGTGGTAGACGTACTCGGCCTCGCCGACGAGGTCGTCGACGACGTCGGCGTCGCGCAGGTCGGCGTCGACGAGGTCGTAGCTCCCCTCGCCCTCCGCAGCGAGTTCGCGACAACGCTCGACGGTGTGTTCCTTGATCCCGAGGTTGTAGTACGGCTCGAAGTTGTCGAGGACGACGACGTCGTGGCCTCGTTCGACGAATCGCTGGGCGATGTGGCCGCCGATGAAGCCGGCCCCGCCCGTGACGAGAATGCTCATATCTCCCTCGGCGTGACGTGATTTCAAAAAGCTGTCGAGATAGAGCTATAGGATTTACTAGTCAGGTAGTTGAAAACACTCGTGATCGGCTTCGTTGAACCGTCTTCCATCCCGTTGATAAGTTTCAACCAGTTGTCTGAACCCGCATCCTATCCTGTCAACGAGTTGGATGAAGTATCCAACTGTCGTACATAATACTTATTACACCGACGATACTTCTTTCAGCTGATGCTCTCGGGGTGGCAATATAGGGTGGTGAGCACTGGGGGGGTGATCGCCGCCACGACGCTCGCGTTGCTGGTCGCGAACCACGCGATCACGCAGGCGTTCGTGACGGGATATCTCCCGCTGGTTCGTCGGCTCGACCCCGTCGTGCTCTCCGGGACGGGGCTGCTCGTCGCGCTCGCGTTGAGCGTCGCGGTCGTCTTCGTCTGTCTGATCCCCCTGTACAAGCCCCGCCCCCGGCGCGCGCTCGATACGATATTCCTCGCCGAAAAACGCGTGCTCACGGCGCTGTTCGCGCTCGCGACGATCGGCTACTTCAACTGGTCGTACCGCCTCCCGCGCGCGACGCTGTTCGTCACGGGAGCGATCCTGTTCCTCGTCCTTCCGGCGTGGTTCCTCGCGATCAGGAACCGGCCGTCGACCCGCGCGGGCCGGGCGCTCGTCGTCGGCGACGACCCCGATAGGATAGAGCAGGCGATGAAGGCGGTCGACATGCCGGTCATCGGCTATCTCGCGCCGCCGATCACCGTCGAGGCTGGCGCGACCGAACCGACGGTGATGGCCGACGGTGGCGTCCTCCAGACGCGGATCGGGAACGTCGAGTGCCTCGGCGGGATCTCCCGGCTCGAGCAGGTGCTGATCAGGTACAACGTCGATACGGTCGTCCTCGCGTTCGAGAACACGGATCGCGGGGAGTTCTTCGGCGTCCTCGAGGTGTGTCACCAGCACGGTGTCGAGGCCAAGGTCCTTCGGGAACACGCCGACAGCGTGTTGCTCTCCGAGGAGACCGCCGGCGACCTGATGACCGTCGACCTCGAACCGTGGGACTGGCAGGACCGCCTTTTCAAACGCGGGTTCGACATCGCCTTCTCGTCGGTCGGGTTGCTCGTCTTCGGGCCCGTGCTCGGCCTGATCGCGCTCGCGATCAGACTCGACAGCCCCGGCCCGGTCTTCTACACGCAGAGTCGCACCGCCGGACTGGGGGGTACCTTCGAGGTTCGGAAGTTCCGGACGATGCTTCCGGATAGCGAAGCAGTAGACCCCGTCGACGACGAGGAGAACGATCGGATCACCCGCGTCGGACGGCTCCTCCGGAAGTCACACCTCGACGAGCTGCCACAGCTCTGGGCGATCTTCACCGGCGAGATGAGCGTCGTCGGCCCGCGTGCGGTGTGGACCGACGAGGAGGAGCTGCTCGAACGGCAGGCCGTCCAGTGGCGAAAACGCTGGTTCGTCAAGCCCGGCCTCACCGGCCTCGCACAGATCAACGAGGTCTCGAGCACGGACCCCGAAGGGAAGTTGCGGTACGACCTCGAGTACATCCGCCGCCAGTCGTTCTGGTTCGACCTGAAGATCGTGCTCCGGCAGGTGTGGCTCGCCGTGACGGACGTCTACGCGCTGGTCCGCGGCCGGGATCCGGACGCCGACACGGGCGACCCGGCGGAATAGAACAACGGCAGATTGATTTCAACTAAGGATCCAACGTCGGTATGCGAATTCTCCGCGTCGCTCAGAAGACCTATCCGGACGTCAAGGGAGGCGGGCCCTACCACGTCCACGCGATAAGCCGGGATCAGGCCGCAATGGGCCACGACGTGGCCGTCCTGACCGTGGATAGCGGTTCCGAGAAACGGCACGTCGAGGAGCGCGCGGGCTACACGCTGATCCGGTATCCGTCGACGGTCGAACTCCTCGGAAACGACATCTCGGCCGGTATCGGACAGCACCTGCTCGACGCCGAGGGGTTCGACGTGTTGCACGCACACTCGCACCTGTACTTCTCGACGAACCTCGCGGCGCTCAAGCGCCGGTTCGGCGACGTCCCACTCGCGATCACGAACCACGGGCTGTACTCACAGAACGCACCCGAGTGGGTCTTCGATTGGTATCTGAAGAGTATCGGACGCTGGACGTTCAACCGGGCCGATACGGTGTTTTGCTACACGGAAGAGGACAGGGATCGGGTACGGGGGTTCGGCGTCGAAAGTTACATCGAGGTGGTGTCGAACGGCGTCGACACCGAGCGGTTCACACCTGCAGGACCGACAAGCGAGCGGATCGATCACGACGGGCCCGTCGTGCTGTTCGTCGGGCGGCTGGTCGAAGGCAAACGACCCGGGGACGCGATCGCGGCCCTCGAACGGGTCCGCGAGGAGTTCCCCGACGCGCGACTGTACCTGTGTGGCGAGGGACCGATGCGTGCGGCGCTCGAAGCACAGGTCGCGGATCGAGGATTGGAGGATGTAGTTCGGTTCCTCGGACAGGTGGAGTACGACGAGATGCCCGCGCTGTACCGGACGGGCGACGTGCTCGTATTGCCGAGTCGGGCCGAGGGGCTTCCACGGACGGTGTTGGAGGCGATGGCGTGCAACGTTCCTGTAGTGTGTTCGGACTTGGAGCAGGTCACTCCCGTGATTGACGGGGCTGGGACGACAGTGACAGTGGGCGACGTCGACGGGTTCGCTCGGGCGATAGATCGCGCGCTCTCGGGCCACTACGGTGATGGCAGAGAGATCGTCGAGGAAAAGTTCACCTGGAGCGACACCGTCGAGCGGACGACGAGGACGCTCGAACGACTGTCTGCAGACGGATAGCCGGCGAACGGATCGAGTGGAATACGTCGTACGCTACGGATAAACGACACGTGTCAACATAGAACATCCGACGGCCGGGTGACTCGTCGGTTCACTGAAACACGTAATCAGTATTCAACGAACGATCCCCCTTCGGCCTCGGAAAACTCGGCGCGCTGCTCTCACCCGAGACGTAGATGAACGGTGATACCGAGGGGGTTCGAACCGATCTGATGTCGTTATCGAAATACGACGGGATCGGTAGAACAGGAGAATAGGCGACCGTGGGTCGGCTACCGTCCGGGACGGGGCGCGTTTTCGTATCGTTCGATCGCATCCGTTTTCTCGACGTGTGCATAGATTTCCCGGAGCGTGTCTTCGGCACGCAGTAGTTTGTGGGCTTCGAGGAACTGGCGTCCCTCCTCGCTCAGACCGTAGAACCGGTAAGGGAGGTCGTTCCGGCGGCGGTCCTCGGACAGGGAGACCACCTCGAGGACGTCGGTGTCGACGAGCCGTTCGAGGTGCTGGCGGATCGTCGTCTGGCTCTTGCTCGGATTCACGTAATCGAGTTCCTTCAGGGTCGGAAGCCCGCTCGGATGGCCCAGTACGTCCTGAATTAACGAAAAGCGCGTCTCCTGTGTCACGACGTTTAGCCGCTCGCGCTCACGGTTCAGATCGGCTGGCGTCCGATCGGGGATGCTCATCACGTAGTACTACACTATACAGCGCACAAAAATGTTTCGCCTGTAGACGAATCGGTAAAATACGATGTGGGTAACGAATCGGTAGCAACATTAAAGAGATGAGGACGGATCGATACGTCCGATGGAAGAGCCACGTCTCGAGGAGATGGTCGAGAAAGCGGAGGGATATCTCCACGACCGCTTGCTCATACCCGAGGAGTACGAGGCGCTCAAACAAGCCGTCGGCGAGCTCTCGGCGATCTTCACCACCGATCGCGCGTACTTCGTTCTGGGGAGCTACGGCCGCCCGGAGATCTACCGGCTACAACTCGTCAAAGACCGTCTCAACCGTCGCGAAAACGCGTATGCGTTTCTGATGGTCGATATCCGTGGCGAGTGGACCAATACCTATCTCAAGTTCCGTCTCCTCGCGGATTACACCGACTACATCGTCGGTATCGCCGAACACAGTCGGGGCGGGTTTCTCGTCGAACAGGGGTACTTTACCGCGCTCGAACGGTATTTCGCCAAAACACACGTGTTCAAACGCGACTATCAGGGATTGGATCCGAACGAGCTCGATACGGACGTCGATCCCGAAAACCCCTATAGCGGGATGCAAACCGCGATCTTTGACCTTCTCGACGGGGCCGGACGGCTCTGTGAGTGGACGACGGAAGACGATCTGATCGAGTGTGTCGACGGGGTTCCGTAACGACAGACAGCACTGGTCTTCGAGATACTGCTCGACGATCAACGAGCGAAACGACAATCGCGAGTCGGGCGGCGTCAACATTCCTTGGGTGTACTCACGACATGGTCGATTCCGAAATATCGAGTCGATCACGGACTATGCGCAGACACACGGCTCCGGACGGAGTGTTGCGCTGATTGCCCGGCTACCGGTCGAAGGCGCTACAACGGATCGGAGACGAGGGGTCGTCCGCTCTTATTGCAAGTAACCGAGATCCTCCAGGCGGTCCTTCGTCGATCGGGACATCGAGACCGACCCGCTCGCATCGGCGTGTTCGAACGAGTCGAGCCAGTCGTCGAGTTCGGTTTCGAGGTCGTTTTCGATCTCCGGGTTCTCGCCGACGACGTCGGTCCGTTCTCCTGGGTCGGTCGCCACGTGATAGAGTTCGCGCGAGCCATCCGATCCGCGGATGAACTTGTACTCGGTGGTGCGAATCGCCCGCAGCGAGCGGTCGTACTCGGAGACCTCCTCGGGGAGATCACCGACGCGTTTTTCCAGCGCCTCCATCGAGGGCTGGGGAGCCATGTACTCCGCGATGGCGTATTCGCGTGGGTCAGTGTCGGCGTCCGGGTGGAACGAGACGCCCTGGAACCCCTCGCGTGCCTCGGGTGCATCGATTCCCGCAGCGTCGAGGAGGGTCGGGGCGAGATCCGTGAGCTGGACCAGCCGATTGCTCTGGCCGCCGCCCGTGAACGCACCGCCGTGGACGATCAGCGGGACGTGCAACAGGGTGTCGTAGAGGCAGTACTGGTGGTCCATCAGCCCGTGATCCCCGATGTTCTCGCCGTGATCGCCCGTGACGACGAAGATCGTGTCCTCCCACTCGCCGGCCGCTTCGAGCGAAGCCTTTAGTTCGCCGATGCGGTGATCGAGGTAGGCAAGCTCGGCGCGATAGAGCCCACGGAGGATCTTGAACTCCCGATCGGTCATCTCGGTCTTACCGGCGATGTATGCCCACGCGTTCTGTGGGACGTCCATCGCCTCGTCGTAGGAGACGCCCGCGGGAAGGAATCGCTCGGCGAACTCCTCGGGCGGGCGGTATTCGAGATGAGGTTCGAGGTAGTTGACGAAGAGGAAGAATGGACGGGAGCCATCGCGCGAATCGAGCCACTCTCCGATCCACTCGTTGGTCGCGCGCGCGCCGTCGTCTTGCTGTCTTCGGAGGAACCGCCCGTAGATCGCGTTCGCGACGTTGGTCAGCGGGTTGCCCTCGGTGAGTTTGCTCGCGACGGCCCGGAGCTTCTCGGTCCCTTCCTTGGTTCGCGCGATCTCGCCGAGGTCGGTGTCGGATTGGACGTACTGCCAGGTCTTGTGGAACGTCTCGAACCCGCGGGCGAAGCCGAACTCCTCGCTGATCCACGTGTTGTTCGAGACGGCGACGGTCTCGTAGCCCTCGTCGGCGAGGACCTCGGCGAGGGTCGTGGGTTCCGTAGAGAGTTTCTTGTGGCCCGCGTGTGCGCCGTGTTTCGAAGAGTGAGTGCCGGTGAACAGCGATGCGTGTGAGGGGAGCGACCACGGAGAGGCGGCAAACGTATTGAGATATCGTCGTTCCTCGGCTAGTGATCCGATACCTGACTCGGAAAGAACATCCGCTCTCGCGGTATCCATGACGATTAATACGATATTTTTATCTGTCATCTTGAGAGTCGTTGTCCGTTCTGATCAGTAGATATCGCATAGTGGTAAAAATACCCTATTGTCGATCTTGCGGGGAATTAACGCCTTAGTCGCTACGGAGGAGATAGAGACTAGAAAAACGAAGATGGATGGGTATCGTAAGTTAACCTTATACGTCCCAGAAGAAGTTGAGAGTATATGACGCAGCCAGATATATTTGTCCTGATCGGGGATTGTTTGCGAGCCTCGAGCGTTGATCAGAGGACGATGCCGTTCTCGATCACTAGTTCCGAAGCTACGTTCGAACGGTGTTACGCGCCGAGCACGTGGACGCTACCCTCCCATGCCTCGCTTTACTCTCGAAAAACCCCAGTCGAACACGATGTAACACGCAGGGGAGAGGGGGTTTCGAAGAACCAAGCAACACTTCCAAAGATCGCACGAGAGGAGGGGTATCGGACAGCACTGTTCAGTGAAAACCCAACGTTCAGCGCCCACTTCGGCTTTCATCACAACATCGATTACGTAGACGACTTCATCAATTCGAAACTGTTCAGTTCGGACTTCGCACTCGAACACGCTGTCGACGAGATAACGGCCGACAACGCGCTCGAAGCGCTTCGAGCACTCGCATCACATCCGAATCGAGCGCGTAACATACCCAACGCGTTGTACGGCCCGATCTCGTATGCGGCCTCGAAATCGAAGACCCGGTATCCGCACCACGGGGATCGAGTGTTCTCCCATCTCGATTCGTACACGGAGAACACTTCGTCCGAACCGGTTCTCTGTGCAGTGAACCTGCTGGATACGCACAACCCCCACAACGCACCGCCGAAGGCGGGCGAGAAGGGGGTCGGCATCTCGGTCTCCTCACGCGAACGAAAGGCGCTGTCGGCGTTGAAGGACAACAAGATCTACCTCTTCAAGGAACCCGATTCACCGCCGACCGACTCACAGGACGTGTATCACTCCTGGGACGACGTGTTTGCACGCAAAAGAGATGTCTACGACGCACAGATTCGCTATCTCGACATCCAGATAGAGCGGTGGATCACCGGTCTGGACGAGGAAGCTGTTCGTGACTCCCTGTTCGTCATCACCGGTGATCATGGACAGCTGTTCGGTGAGGAGGAGATGGTCGGGCATCACACATCCCTGCATCCCGCTGGGGTCCATGTCCCCCTGTTCGTACGGTTTCCCGATTCGTGGGAGGGAGGACGAACGTCCGTTACGGAGCCGGTGAGTTGGCTCGGACTCTCGAAAGCTATCGAACGAACTACGACGGGCGAGATCACGAGTAGCGACGAGTTCGTTCAGTGTGTTCAAACCGAGAGTACGACAGACGGGGCGGTGATCATGACCGCCGACGGACCGACGTGGAACGTCTCGAAGCTTCGCGAGCGGTACGATTCGCCCATGATCGACGAACTCGCCACCCGAAAGGTCGGCGTGATAGACGGCGATCGGCAGATCGTGTACGAATCGAAGTGGGCCGACGAAGAGATCACGCGACGTGACTACGAACTCGTGGATGGGGGCCGCGAGGAGATCGAGGGTGGAAGTACTGTAGACCTCTCTCCCGAGCAGGAACAGTGGTTGGTACGAAAATCGGAAGGTGACGTCGACGCATCGGTGTCTGCCAGACTCGAACAGCTCGGATACCTATGAGCGAAAGCATCTCTACACGGAAGCACTCATCCTCGCAGGATCGGATTAACGTAGTGTTCTTCCAGACGGCATCGGAGTCGTTCGGTGGCGGGTCGAAGATGCTGCTTCGGCTGATCAGGGACATCGACAAGGAGCGGTTCGACGTAACGGTATTGTCCCAGTTCGAGGACGAACTGTGTCGCCGACTTGATTTAGAGGAGGCGACGGTCACGATCGTTCCCTATCGTGGTGCGCTAGACGTGTACGACAAAGGGTTGTTGAGACACCCGATTCATAAGAAATTCGCGAGTCTCGGACGGCTCCTCCAATTCAACATCGAAGCGCGGGAGACCCTCTCCGATGCCGACGTCATCTGGTGTGATTGTCTACGATCCGTACTGACGATCGCTCCCTATGGGACGATATCCCCGACACCGGTGATATTGAACATCGGGCTCGGGTACGAATCGACAGGGATCCGTAGGGCACTCAACACCGCGGCACTCACGGTTGCGGATCACGTGTTCATCGAATCGGACCACCAAGCGAGACGACTCTTTACCGAGAGGCAGTATCGAAACAATCGCGAGAAGTTCACGATATTCCACAAGGGAATAGACACGTCCGAGTTTTGCCCGAAAGAGTCCGCCTCGAAAGACGACGAACTTCACGTCGGCACGGCAGCCACGATCACCCCACGAAAAGGCCACGAGTACTTCGTCGAGGCGGCATCGCGAATACTGAAGGAGCGCGATTACGTTCGGTTCTCGATCGCAGGTGACGTGACTAGTGAGGGAGACCGAGAGTACGAACGGATGCTCAAGCAGCGCATCGAACGGGAAGGAATCGGCGATCGCGTTCAGTTCCGTGGCTGGATCGATGACATGCCGGCGTACCTCAACGAATTGGACGTGTTCGTCCTGTCCTCGCTGAACGAGGGGATCCCGGGTGCGGTGCGGGAGGCATTAGCGATGGAAGTCCCAGTGGTCGCAACCGACGTTGGTGGGACCGCGGACGTGGTGATCGACGGCGAGACGGGCTATCTCGTCGAATCGGAGGACAGCGAACAGTTGGCGACTGCAATCGAACGACTGCTTGAGGATCGAGAGAGGCGCGAACGATTCGGAAAGGCGGGTCGAAAACGGATCGTCGACGAGTTCTCGATCGAACAGTACGTCAACAGGTACGAAGAATTTTTATCCCGAGTTGCCTAATTCATGACAACAATGGAACAACCGAATATACTACTGGTCGTACTCGATACCGCACGGGCGGAGGCAGTAATCGATCGGCCCGACGTGACGCCGAATATTCACGAGATCGCGTCCGAAGGAACCACGTTCTCCAACGCGTTTACGACCGCTCCGTGGACGCTACCCTCCCATGCCTCGATGTTCACGGGACAGTATACGTCCGATCACGGCACACACGCAGGCACGAAACGATTCGATCCGGACGTTCCAACAGTTGCAGAGCGACTACAGTCGAACGGGTACCAGACCGTCGCGTTCTCGAACAACACGTGGGTCAGCCCGGAGTTCGGGTTCGACCGTGGATTCGAGGAGTTCAATGTGGGATGGCAGCTGTTCGACGGTGGGGCGGATCTGGCACGGATCGCAAAAGAGAAACAGGGCGTTGTAGATCAATCACGAGCCGTTGGAAAGAAGCTCTTTCGGCGCGATGGATACAAAACGTTGTGTAACGCGCTTTATACGCAGTTCCTTCGCAAGCGATACGACGACGGCGCATGGATGACGAACAAGCGGGTCAAGTGGTGGTTCGACAAGACACGCGACGAAAACCGTCCGTTCTTCATGTTCATCAACTACCTCGAACCTCATCTCGAATACCATCCGCCACGCAAGTTCCGTGAGCAGTTTCTACCAGACGGGGTTGATTGGTCCGACGCCCAATCAGTGAATCAAGACGCATGGGCGTACATCGCCGGAAACGTCGATATGGACGAGGAGGACTTCGAGATCCTGAGAGGACTCTATCTGGCGGAACTACGATATTTGGATCATCGGATCGGACAGCTCTGGACCCGAATGGAATCGCAAGGGGTAGCGGACGAAACCGCCCTCATCATCGTTGGGGATCACGGCGAGAATCTAGGAGAACACGGGCTAATGGATCACCAGTACTGCCTCTACGACACCCTGATCCACGTTCCGCTGGTCGTCCGATATCCGGAACTGTTTGAGGCAGGAACACGGAATGAGGGATTGGTCGAACTGCGAGATCTGTATCCGACGATGCTTGATATTGCAGATATCGATGGTTCCACTGAGGAAGATCTGTCAGCAAATAGTATCGCGAACGACGATCAAACACGAGAGCACATAATTGCCGAGTATGTTACTCCCCAGCCTTCGATGAACGCATTAGAGAGTCGTGTTGGAGAAAGTTCGGAGATATATCAGTATGATCGGGGACTACGCTGTCTCCGCACTCCAGACTGGAAATACATTGAGGGAACCGATGGTTCAACTACACTTTATAACGTCTCCAACGATCCAGATGAACAAATCGACGTTTCGGGAAGTAATGCCGATACGCACATCAAACTTAAAACACGATTAGAGGGGAGAGACGGGAAAATACGGCAGATCGAGGGTCAAACGGCCACAGGTATGAAGAAAAAGACTCAACAGCGGCTTGAAGACTTAGGATATTTACAATAAATGGAGAGGAAAACAAAATTTTGGTTTTACTACCAGTTTTGTCATATCGATAATCATTTAAGAGGATATAAGAATAGATAAACTATGCAAGTAAGCAATCAAATGCGACGATGGGGTGGGACGTTTCTATTACTTGCTCTCGTGATAATAATCTCCAGTGGGATTTACATAACCATTACAGTGGAAGATCAATTTGCGGCGTTGACAGCCATTCTATTAGCATCAATACTGTTCCCCTTGTATCTCTCACTGCGCGCAAGTAGGTTCGAATTATTTGAGCCAATCATTTTCCATAGTATATTTTTTACTATGATTGTTATTGGTTGGATAGAACGAGTATATGTAACTAGAACAGACATCAGTTACGAATTCGTCAATCGAACGTTTACTGAAGGATTCCTCCTCGTAGGAATCGTTCTACTCGTCTTGTTTGTATCAATTATGGCGGGCTATTACACGCTTGGGCCAGCAGTTGCACAATGGTTCGAAAATCGAGGCCACACGATACAAACCATCCTTCAAACCGTTAGCCCCTCCTCTGGGAGAGCTTTTCGGGTAGTTGGTGGGGGGTATATACTTATTGGCCTGCTCAGTATTTTAAGTGCTATTCTGCTGGTTTTCCCGCCTGGCGAAATCTTTTACTTGTACACAACGACTGAGCCGCGAAGCGAGGTTTTTGCCGAAAACGGCGTGTTCATTCTGTTTTCACGCGCACTCTACATCGGTTATCTACTCTGGTTGAGTGGAGCGATCATGGATGGAAGAACGCCATCGATGATCGAGTTCGCATCCGCTATTCCGTTCGCCGGAGCCTTTCTACTGCTCGGCGGCCGCGGGCGTGCAGTCTCGATAATAATTATAGCGATTATATTTTTCTATTATTCCGTAATTGAGGACCTGTTCTCCCTGGAACGGGGTGATTTCGCTCGACTAACGAAACACGTCCCACCTGGCGTACTCATCGTTTGCCTGCCGATCGTAGGTCTCGTCATGGCGATAGGAATCGTGCTTTTGCGAGTGATCCGGCTATCCCAGTCACCAATAGAAGCGCTTACCAGTATCAACCCGTTCTCGATATTGACTGCGGGCGTTCACACGGGAATCTACGATAACTTCCTTGGTCTAGTAGAGATCGTACCGGAGCAGGTCGGGTATTTTTATGGGCTGTTCTACGCTCGCGTCCCGTTAAACTTCGTGCCACGATCGATCTGGCCCGAGAAACCCGTCTCGACATCCGGTGGGCTGTTTCGCCGTATCGCCCTTCCGGACGCCTCGGGAGGACGGCCGCCGGGAGCGATGGGGGAGTACTACCTCAACTTCGGCTATCCAGGTATTCCGCTCATGGGTGCCTTGTACGGCATTCTTCTGTATCTGACGTGGCAACTGATCAACCGTGATCGGGTATCCGTGCTGTCGTTCGTCGTATTCACGCTCCTGTTGATTACTATCGGTAAGAACGGATTGGTGAACAACACGTTGTTTCCGTTGGTCAGTGACCTCGTTCTGCTCATCCCAGCCCTCTTTTTCTTAATGGGCTGGCAGCGCATCTCGTCACCGACGGTTTACAGTCGTCATCACGATGAATCCTAACGGTCGAACCAGTAGCCACTAATGGCAGGACGGATATTCGTTCATAGTTGAGGGACAACACCGAATGGCTCTTAGCGAGAAACTCTCGTCGGATATCATCGTCACTACCTTGGTTAATTTCTCCCAGAAAATCCGCGGGATTGTCTTTATCCCCTTGATCACCCGACTTCTCGGGACGGCCTCGTACGGTGCGTTCATTCAGGTAGAAGTCATTGCGCGAATGTGTGCGGCGATCGCTCGGTTGGGGTTGGAAAACGCACTCATCAAGTTCTCTCAGGAACGAGACGGCTCTCAACTGTATATCACGCTCACGTCCGTCGCCCTCGTTCTCGGTAGCGTCGTCACAGTGAGCGTCTTTCTCACGGCAGAGTCAATCTCCCGTCTGTTTCTCAGTTCGGCCGAGTACACCGCGCTCTTTCAGATCGGATCACTCCTCGTTCCAATCTACATCGCCCAAGACATGGGGCAGAACTACTATCGCGCGGAGATGCGCGTCAAGAGGTTCTCGATTCTAGAGGGTATCAAAACGTACCTGAACGTCGGAACCGTGATCGCCGTTCTCCTCGTGATGAACGGAGGATTGTTCGAGATCGTTGGGGCCGTCACGTTCGTCGAGCTGGCGTTCGCGCTCGTCCTTCAGGGGACCGTATTGCGGGCAACCGGGCTCCATAGGCCGTCGATCTCGGACGTCGGTCCGAGCGTTCGCTACTCAGTTCCGATCATGGTCGGCGACGTATCCGGGATGTTTCAGGACCGGGTGGATCGACTCCTGCTCGGCTTCTTCATCGGTGCGAACGCGGTCGGAATCTATTCGATCGCCTACTCCGTCGCGAAACTCCTCCGTATGTACGCCCTGCCGCTCCGTGTTACGTTCTTCCCCGAATTCAGCCGTCTGTGGGAGGAGGGCGACCAGGAGAGCTGTTATCAGTACCTCGCAAACGGGACTCGCTATCTGGTCGGGCTGGCGGTGCCTTCGGTCGTCGGTCTCTACTTGATCGGTGAACAGCTCATCGGGCTGCTCTCGACGCCCGAGGCCGCGGCCTACGCACCCACGCTCCTACCGATCATCGCGGCCGGAATCATGCTGATCGGGCTGGATACGCTGTACCGTCAGTTATTCTTCGCGTCCGGAAAAACGCTTCTAGTATCGCTTATTCGCGTTGGAGCCTCGCTATTGAACGTCGGGTTGAACGTCGTGCTGATACCGGAGATGGGAGTTATCGGTGCGGCGCTTGCGACGTTGCTGACCTTCATCATTGGATTCAGCGTTTTGTATGGTCTGACCCTCCGAAATTACGAGATCATAGTCGAATGGAAGTTCGCACTCAAGACGCTCGGTGCAGCAGCAGTTATGCTTGCCATCGGTGTTCTGTCCGGTATTCAGAGTCTCGTACTCTTGCTCGTCCTCTGTCCGGTCGTGTACTTCACAGTGCTCATCGGAATAAAGGGAATACGGCCACACGAAGCGCGATTCATTCTCGACTCTATCGGGGCGACGTTTTCCTAAAAAGGCGATTATATATCACGATTGTAAAAGATGTCTATTATACATCACTACATAGAGGTTTTCACAACGTTTATTTCACCTATGTATAATGAGATAGTGTGTCCTTTCCGATAGAATTCATTGCAGAAACGTACACCAGTCCTCAATCTTATTTCTCTAATTATGACACTAATCCGTGGATAGTTTTAAAACTCGCTACTGTGCTCCTTGTGACATTACTTTGGTTAGTTCCAGTCACCCATTTCGTGACCGAACTACACTTACTCGCCCTTTCTGGTCTCATCCTTGTAGGGTATCTCATTGCTATCATCGTCATCAACCGTCCTATTGAGGGAGTAATAGGCGGAATACTCGGACTATCGACTTCTTCGGCGTCGATTCCACTCATTTATGCCGAGACATCACGAGTCAATCTCACACTTAACATAGCGGACCCCTTCGTCGGCCTTTTTCTTGTCATCTGCGGTTATTGGATATATCGAGGTAATTTCCAGCGGCCAACAGGCTTCATCGCAGTTGCTAGTGGTCTGTTGTGGGTGTGCTGGGCTATGCTTGCCGCCGTATTCGGAGCGGGACCGTCGCCGATGACAGCCGCGTTCTTTGCGATTGGTCAAGCGAGATGGATCATCTATCTCCTCGCAAGTATATGTCTAATTTCGGTAATACCACTTCGGATCGGGGTCGTAACCGTCGCTATAGCGGGTGTAATCCATACACCGGTTGCGATCACACAATCGATAATCATCGGTCCACTCGGACTTAGTGCGCTCGGAAGTTCGGCTCGCGAGGCACCGATCACGATGACGCTACTCGGGCAGACGGTCGAAACCGGCTATCCCATCGGAGGCTTTGCGGGTAACGCGACCGCACTAGCAACGATCACGCTCCTCTCGCTTGCCGTTAGTTTGTTCTATCTCGTCCGTGGTGCGAGATGGCAACGTAGTGTTTCGGTAATCGCTCTGCCGTGGATTATCCTGTCGCTCGTGTTATCTGGAAGCGATACTACACTTATCGCGGGAGTTGTCGTTGTTCTTGGAACGGTCGCCACTCTCATCTGGCAGCGCATTCCGAACAGTATTCGAAATACAGTAGCTCGCTCTCGGCTGCTGTTCGGTAGTGCGGGTATCGTCGGAGGTATCGCGATCATTTTCAGCGCATGGCACGTCGGTATTGAATCCCTCTTTACCTACGTCCCCCTCGCTGACGGTGACAATCTCGATACACGGGTAGAAAAATATCAAGCAGCAGTTGATATCGCGCGTGAGTATCCGCTGTTTGGTCTCGGTGGTGCAAACTTCGAACTCGTCGCCGACAAATATATTGACGGTCCGGTGAATGCGATTCATAGTACACCCTTTGAGTTCCTCGCTGGAACCGGCGTAATTGGGCTCCTGCTTTACCTCGTGCTATTAGTTGTAGTGGCACGGTATACCATCCGTGCGATTGATGATCCGAGTACAGATCATCCAATGATGCTTTTGCTGTGTGTTTGGGCTGTCGGGTTTACTATGCTTTCGATGCTGAACCTGATATGGCCGGTACAGACGAGTAACAGTGTATTTTGGATACTTGCAGGGATGGTTGTCGCCAGTAGAGAAGCTCCAGCCATCAGTTCGGTATGAGAATGAATCCATCAATACCAATAGGTAGCTACTCTTCCACCTAATTCGAAATCATCCCCAATCTAGGATATTGTCGTTAAGCACGGCACAGCCCGGAATCGCATGAAAAGAACATCCATATATGGTTTTAGACATTATTTATAGATATGTCTAAAACAATCCTTCTTGATGGCTACTACGGTGCACGGAACATAGGGGATGAGTTGATCCTCACATCGCTCATCCAACTCATCCAGCAGTATAGCGACAGGACCGATACCGATTACCGGATCATCGCCGGTTCGCACAATCCGAACCATACAGTAACACACCACGACGTTGACGCGGCTGTTCCGCGATTCACCCCGTCAATCGACGACCACCGTGCATGGCTTCGGGCTGCCCGCGAGGCTGATGAGTTCTGGATCGGCGGAGGAGGGCTGTTCGGCCCTCGTAAGATGCTGAAATATGCCGCATCAGCGTCCGTCGCACGTTCATTCGGAACGAGAGTCGCAACTGTCGGTATCGGCGTCAGACCGTTCCATGACGGACCGGAACACTCCCGCAGAGTCGCACGTGAATTGTTGCGCCACACCGATACAATCACCGTTCGTGATCGGGACTCGGCGACTTCCCTCTCTGATATCGGCGTGGATCAGCCGATTCACACGCTTGCCGATCCGGTTTTTGGTTACGATATCGTTGCGGATAGGTATGCCTCGATTCCGGCGAGCGTTGACCGGCAGTTGGATGACGAAACGCTCGTTGTTTCCGTTCGCGAGCCGGAGGTACGGAATCTCGATAAAACGGCACTAGCCGAGACATTAGATAGAACACTTGAGTCGACGGGATGCTCAATACTGTTCGTGCCGTTTCAGACGAACCGAACACCGAGTGATGTTACTGTCGCCGTGGGCATCGCGAATCGAATGAAAAGTAATCAGATATCCGTCGTTGAAGAAGAGATTGGATTCCGAGAGATGGTGCAGGTACTAGAGGCTGCGCCGCTCGTTATCGGGATGCGCCTTCACAGCATTATAACTGCTGCCGTTGTTGACACACCTGTTCTCGGCCTAGCTTATCATCCGAAATGCGAATCTATTCTCCGTCAACTTGGACAGGACCCGATCATTTGGTGCGACGCGATCGACACCGACCGTCTTTCGACGGCGATCATCGGCGCCTGGGAGGAGGGAACACCCTACGTTTCGGAAGCGAAGGCTACCTTGCGGCAGGACGCTCAGTCCCTAATCGAAACCGTCGAAAAGGGGCAATCGGCGTGTTCACCGGTTCGGATACCGCTGTTGACCGCCGAGGTCGTCCGAGCAGGAACCGAGAAACTCCTCTCGTAGATGATCGGAGAGATCGACGAAATATGGATAGCTGTAGTTGGTCCTATAGAACAGTAGGTTGATACCAGTTCGAACATCAGATGAAATTATGACTACCTCGAAGCGCTCCGTCTCGGTTATCATTCCTACGTATAACGATCCCGAATTTCTCGATCAGTCGATAACGAGCGTTCTCTCCCAGACCGACACGGACGCCAGCGTCGAGGTGATCATCGTCGATTCGAGCGACGACGACCGCGTGAAACGAATTGCCGAGGGATACGGATCGGACGTTCGCTACTCGTGGATCGAACCGGACGGCGTCGCGAGCGCCCGAAACCACGGTCTCGATCTGGCGACGGGCGATATCGTCGGTTTCTGTGACGCCGACGACTACTGGCACACCGAGAAGCTCGCACACCAGTTACCGGAGCTAGTGGACGGCACGGATATCGTCTATTCCGACGAATATCTGGTCGACAACGAAACGACGTATCGGCTTTCGTCGCTTCCTGTACGCTCACCGGAAACCCATCACGTGAACTACTTTCGCAACGGTGGCGTCGGGTCGCGCTCCGTGCTCGCACGAACCGAGTGTTTCGACGCCGAACGCTTCGACGAGCGGTTCCAACTGCGCGAGGACCCCCACCTGTGGACGCGGCTGTTCGCACAGTTTCGGCCCGCCCGTGTCGACGAAGCGCTCTCGTACAAACGACGGCGGACGGGGTCAATTACGGATGATATCGATCTCGCATACGAGATGAAGATGTTAGAGATAAGTGATCTCGTTAAACGCTATCCTGAATTAGAACCCTATCGAAAGGAGCGAGAGATGCAGGCGAAACATGAATACGGAAAGCGTCTTCTCTCCGATACGAATCGAGTAGCGGAGGCGCGCACACATCTTCGAGATGTCCTCCAAAGTGACCACTACAACCAACGGACAGTACTGCTCTACATGATCACGTTACTCCCACGCGGTAACAGAACGGTGGTGCGCACGATACAACATGGCAAGTGGAGATTTTCAAAAATAAAAGAGATACTCCAGCACTAGGCTGGCACACCTACGATGAACTCCAGTTGGGACCGAAAAGCCGTACGGGGACGATGACTGCCGCGCCGAAGCGACCGAGTGGCTCGGCTGCCTGCCTTCTCAGTTCGTGACCGTCACGGTTCCGAGCTACTGATCGGCCAACTCCTTCGATTCGTCTTCCTCAACCTGTGAACCATCAACCGAGTAGTGAGCGAGATAGAGCAGGTGGTTCCGTACGTCCTTCGAGAGCACGTACTCCAGCGCGACGAACAGGACGTGGACCGGCAGCCACCGGGTGTACGCCGTCGGTCCAGTATAGGTATCGATCGACTCGACCGTCCAGCCCTCGACGTCCCAGAGGTCCTCGTACCGTCCCCAGCGGTAGTACGTCGGGTAGTGATCCCGCCGGACCTCCGACTCGCCCTGGAGCGTGAGGTAAAACACGTGGAACCAAAACGGCGTGAGGGCGGCCACCGTGGCGTAGTAGTGTGCCGGGTTCGGCACCAGCAGGACGACCTCGCCGCCCGGCCGGAGCACGCGATCGATCTCGGCCAACGCGCGGGCGGGATCCTCGAGGTGCTCGAAGACGTACTCCGAGAACACGAGGTCGAACGAGTCGTCCGCGAACGGCAACCGCCCGCCACAGCCGACCACCCGATCGCGCACGCCGTGCTCGGCGAGCGTCGAGCGGTTCGTATCGAGGGCCACGACCCGTCCGCCCGTCGCCGAGGCACGTTCACCGACCCGGTAGGTGTCGCGCCCGGCACCGAGGTGGAGCGCGCGCTCGAACGAACGGGCGGCGACGCGGGCCCGGTACTCGCGCAGAC
Source organism: Halalkalicoccus sp. NIPERK01 (assembly GCF_030287405.1). Lineage (NCBI taxonomy): Archaea > Methanobacteriati > Methanobacteriota > Halobacteria > Halobacteriales > Halalkalicoccaceae > Halalkalicoccus > Halalkalicoccus sp. NIPERK01. The sequence continues at coordinate 170,121 of NZ_JASVVV010000006.1, forward strand.
AGTCGCCACGCCCCCCGCCGTCCATCCCGACCGCGCTCTCCAGTCGCTCGTTGAGCGTTTTCATCCGCTCGCGCAGACCACCCAGCGCCTCCATCACTTGTGATATGATGTGGGAAATCAGTGACAGTATATAAATCATGCTGTCGAAGCGATCGGTGCTGCTTCGTGACCGTTCACCTCACATCAGGCGGGATCGACTCCGAGATCCGGCCCCGACCGTGGCGCGATCACCGACTCTCTCCGATCGCCTGAACTGTTCGAATCGGCTCTATCCTCTTCGTACAAAGAGCACACACGGTCGCTCAGTCCCCGTGAACTCGCCGACACGCCTACCACTGAGGACATACACGGACACGATATGAGAACTAAAACGATCTCGCTCACCGAGGAAGCCTCCGAGCGGCTCGAAGCCGCGAAGAAGGACGGGGAGAGCTTCTCGGACGTCGTCAATCGGATCTCGCCCGGCGTTCGCCTCGAGAACCACTGCGGACCCTTGACGACGAGGCGGCCGAAGACCTCCGGGAGGCGATCACGGAGGGGAGAGAACACCGACGGACGACCCGAAGTGCGCGCCGCGATCCGATCACCCCCAATTGTCGAGTGACGAGTCCAAACGGTGGTCTTCGATATAACGCGGATCGAGACTGAAGACGTGTGCATCGCGGCGACGGCGCTCCAGACCGAGACCACGGTATTGACGCGCAACACGATCACGTCGGCCGGATTCCCGGCGTCACTGTCGAATCGAACGACGAAACCAGCCACGAGGACCACGAACGGATCGCCGTCCCCGACACCGACCCGGGATCGAAGGCCTTCCCGAAGTATTTTGCGTATAGGTACCCATACGTAACTCATGAGCAAGAACATCGCGATTTCCGACGAGGTCTATGAGGCGCTCAAACGCGAGAAGGGAGAGCGGAGTTTCAGCGAGGTCATCGAGGCGAAGCTCGAAACCGGCGGGAAGATCGCGGACGTCACGGGGGCGAAGATCCTCGAGCGGGAAACGTCCAAAGCGGTGACGGACGATATCGGGAGGATGAGTCGGGGTACCGTCGCGCGTATCGACGAAACCACCGACGACCGCGCTCGATGAAGCTCCTCGATACGTCGGTACTCGTCGATATCGATCGTGGCGGCGTCGGCGAACGGGTGCGGAAGCTCGACGACGCTGGACGCCATGCCATCAGCATCGTGAGCGTTACCGAACTCCAGCTGGGGATCGAAAAGCAGTACGGGGACGACGACAGCCGCGACGAAGCGACCGAGGAGTTCGAACGCCTGCTCTCCCGGTTCGAGATCCTCCCGCTCACCAGACCGATCGCGACCGATGCCGCAACCATCATCGCCGATCTCCAACGCCGGGGCGAGCCGCTACACGACCTTCACGACGTCTACATCGGCGCGACCGCACGGACCGAACGGCTCGCCGTCCTCACCGCGAACGTCGATCACTTCGACCGGATGGACGACGTGCGGGTCATCGACTGGCACGGGTTTTGATCCGTCCACTACAGCGAGCGTCGCCCGATCCGAATCGGGAGCACGACCCATCCGTAGCCGCCTCTCGACGGTCGCGTTTCTCATACCGAACTGAGTGATCTGGTCTACGAGGTCGGTGACGCGGTCGACCCCGGTCGAGGAACGGGATTTTTATCACCGGCCCTCGTCCGGTGTTGTCATGGGATATGTTGTCAAGATGCCGAAGTTGGGACTCGAAATGGAACAGGGAACCCTCCTCGAATGGTATCTCGAGGAGGGCGATTCCCTGGAAGAGGGCGAGGTGCTCGCCGAGATCGAATCCGAGAAGAGCATCGGCGAGATCGAGGCCCGCGAGGACGGCGTCCTCCGCCTGGTCGATCTCGCCGAGGGCGAGTCGGTCCCCCCGGGGACGCCCATCGGGATCGTCGCCGGCGCCGACGAGGACATCGCTGACCTCGAGACCGAGTTCGACGGGGGAGACGAGGCGGCCGCGGCCGAACCCGCCGAAGGCGAACGCGAGGAGGCTGTCGAGGCGAGCAGTGACACGGAGACGGCGGCGACCACGCAGGAATCGGGCGCGGACGCGTCGGCCGAGCAGGTAAAGGCCTCGCCGCGTGCGAAACGCCGCGCCGAGGAGCTCGGCGTTTCCCTCCCTACCATCGACGGAACCGGCCCCCAGGGCGCGATCACCGAGGACGACGTCGAAGCCGCGGCATCGGGCGACGAAACGACTGGCGATCGGCCGGCCGCCGAAGGGGTGAAGGCCTCCCCACGGGCGAAACGCCGGGCCGAGGAACTCGACGTCGACCTCACCGCGGTCGACGGGACGGGACCACAGGGTGCGATCACCGAGGAGGACGTCGAGTCGGCAGCCGAAGCCGAAACCGCGGAGGCGCCGACGGAAGCGATCGAATCCACGGTCGCCGAGGCCGACCGGGCGGACGTGCGCGCGGGCCGGTATCGGACCGCGACGCTCGTGGTCAGCGGCGCCGACGCGGACGCGGTGATCGAGGCGACCGACCTCTCGGGGCGGGCGTTCGACGTCGAGACCTCCCCGCTCGACGCCCTGCTCGTGGCGGCCTCGGCGGCGCTTACGGACTGTCCCGCGTTCAACGCGACGTTCGAGGACGGGACCCACCACCTCCACGGCCACCAGGACGTCGCGCTCGCGACGGAGTCGGACGGCGACCTCGTCAGGCCCGTCCTGGAGGCGGTCGAAACGCGGCCCTTCGCCGAACTCGTCGAGATGCGACGCGAGACGACCGAGGAGGCGGTCGCGAGCGGCGTCTCGGGCGGCCGCGCGACGTTCGCGCTCGCGCTCGACGGGGAGGTCGGTGGCGACCTCGCGGCCGTCGTCACGCCGCCGACGGTCGCGGGGCTCGTCGCCAACGTCTCGCGGCGACGGGCCGTCCCGGCCGAGAACGGCGTCTCCCTCGAGCGGTGTCTCTCGCTGTCGCTCGCGTACGATACGCGCATCCTCGGCGACGCGGACGCCGAGGAGTTCCTCGGAGCCCTTCGCGAGCGGATCGGGGACCTGCCCGAACTCGTCCTGCGGACGTACCGGGAGCAGACGCCCTGATCGCACACGGCCGAACTGCGCGGTTCACGCGACGGAGTACGTCTCGTCCGGTTCGGGCATCGCCTCGAGGTTCGTCGCCGTCTCGAAGATCACGCCATTGAGCGCCGATCGCGTGTCGAAATACCAGTACGGAACGCCCGCGAAGTTCCCGCTCTGGAGCACTCCCACCCCCGCCTCGACGAACCGGTCGACGACCGCCTCCGTGTCCTCGAACGCGAAACACGCGACGTGGTGGAGGCCCTCGCCGTGTTCTTCCAAGTGCTCCGTGTAGATGCTCTCGCCCTCGAGGGGTCCGATCATCGTCCCCGCGACCTCGCTCAGGGCGAGTATCATGGAGTAGTCGTGTGGGTCGCCCCGATAGGTCGTCTCCGAGAGACGGGGCGGTTCGAACCGGTAGACCTCCCACGGGCCGATCCCGAGGATCGACCCGAACCGATCCACGCCGTCCTCGATGTCCCTGACGACGAACGCGACCTGTGTGATCTCCGGAATCTCGATCCCGACGGATGGGATGGTACCGTTGCTCATGATTTGTGTGAGAGACGGGACGGTGATCGACTTATACGTTCGTGCCGAGTTCGGGGAGAAGCAGAGAGGAGCGTCAGTTCGTTTCGAACGTGCCGTCGTGGGCGGCGCGCTCGAAGGTCGCCTCGATCGAGACGAGGCGCGGTGCCCGATCGGCCGACCGGAACTCGACGCGTTCGTCGACGACCTCGAGTTCGCGCTCGCCGTCGGCGCCGATGACACCCTCCTCGACTTCGGCGGTCATCGACTCCCCGTCGGCCAGGCGACGGTGTTCCTCGATCCCCACCTCGGCGACAACGCCGGGGGCGACGATCGCTCGGACCGTCCGGGGGGCCGCGTCGGCGTCGACGAGGCGGAGGCCGACCGCCCCCGACTCGGCCGCCACCAGCGGTCCGAGCGCGCCCGCGACGCTGCTGAGGCCGATGTCCGCGGGGTTCGCCCGCGAGACGATCCCGCCGGCGAGGTCGGCCGGATCGAGCATCGCCCGCGTGCCGACGAACGATCGGTTCGAGAGTTCGACCGACGCTAGCCCGGTGACGGTCTCGTCCGACCCCGTCCGGGCCTCGACTATGCCGTGGCGAGCGGTGACTGCGTCTGCGTCGACCGCGCCGGTCGCGACGAGCGCGGCGGCCGCCCCCGCGACCGTCCCGTCGACGGCGTTGGGAACGACGTTGTTGGTTCCCGTCGAGACCGGGAGCAGCGGGACGTCGCCGCATTCGAGGGCGGTATCGCGGCTCGTCCCGTCGCCACCGAGGACGACGATCGCATCGACCTCCTCGCGAAAGCGTGCCGCCGCCCGGCGGGTGTCCGCGGCCGTTCCCTCGGGGGCGAGATCGAGTAGCGCCGTCTCGATACTCGGCGATTCCTCGGCGGCGCTCGCGGCGATCCCCGCCGTATCCGGCATCAGGAGTGCCGTCGGCGGGTCGGAGACGGCTCCCAGCCCTTCGAGAACGCATTCGGCGACGCGGCGCTTCGCGTAGTTGTCGACGACGGTCGCGCCGCCGGTCAGCCGCCGGATGTCGCGTCCCGCGGCCGGGTTGACGATGAGACCGATCCGGTCGCTCACCGCTCAGGCGATCCGCTCGATGGCGTCCCTGACCTTCTCGCCGTCGGGCAGCACCTCCCCTTCGAGCGGGGGGCTGAACGGGATGTGCGTATCGGGCACGCCCACCCGCTGGATCGGTGCGTCGAGACTGTAGAAGGCGTTCTCGACCGCGCGGGCCATCACCTCGGCGTGGACGCCGTACGAGAGCGGGCTCTCGTCGGCGACCACGAGCCGGCCCGTCTTGTTCAGGCTCTCGACGATGGTGTCGGTGTCGAGCGGGTAGAGCGACCGGAGGTCGATCACCTCGACGTCGGTCTCGCCGTCCAGTTCGTCGGCCACCGAAAGCGACTCGCCGACGAGGCGCTGGGTCGCGACCACGGTCACGTCCTCGCCCTCGCGCTCGACGCTCGCCTCTCCGAGCGGGATGGTGAAGTCCTCGTCCGTGGGCACCTCGCCCGATTGCTCGTAGATCATCTTGTTCTCGAAGAAGAAGACGGGGTCGTCGGAGCGGATGGCCGATTTGAGCAGGCCCTTCGCGGCGGCGGGCGTGCCGGGGGCGACGGCCAGCAGCCCCGGGAAGTGGGCGATCCAGGCGTGGACGGTGCCCGAGTGCTGGCTCGCCGCGCCCATACCCCCGCCCTCGGTGGTGCGGACGGTGACCGGCATCTCGGTCTTCCCGCCGAACATGTAGCGCATCTTCGCCATCTGGTTCATGACCTGTTCCATCGCCACCCCGAGGAAGTCCGAGAACATGATCTCGACGACCGGGCGCGAACCGGTCGCGGCCGCGCCCGTCGCCGCACCCATGAACCCCGACTCGCCGATAGGGGTATCCCGCACGCGGTCCTTGCCGAACTGCTTGTGAAGTTCGCCGGTGACGTCGAGGACGCCGCCCATCGTCGCGATGTCCTCGCCCATGAGGAAGACGTCCTCGTCGCGGTCCATCTCCTCGCGCAGCGTCTCGCGGATCGCCTCCCTGACGGTCATTTCCTCCGTCTGTTCGGCCTCGAGTCCGGCACTCGCCATCAGCGCTCACCCCCCTTGGGACCGCTGCCGTCGGCCCGCAACTGCTGGGCGAAGCTCGTGATCTCGGGAACCTCGACCGCGAACATGTCGTCGTAGGCTTCCTCGGGGGTGGGCTCCTCGGCACTCCGGGCGTACTCGAGGGCCTCCTCGATGGTCGCCTTCGCCTCCGTGGTGAGCTCCTCGAAGCCCTCGTCGGTGAGTTCGCCGCGGTCCATCAGGCGCTCGGCGAACGAGTCGATCGGGTCACGCGCCTCCCAGCGCTCGACCTCGTCGTCCTCCCGGTACAACTCCTCGTCGCCCTCGAAGTGGCCGTGGAACCGGTAGGTCTCGGCCTCGATGAACGTCGGCCCGTCGCCGGCGCGGGCGCGCTCGCGGGCCTCGAGCACGGCCTCGTTGACCGCGGTGACGTCCATGCCGTCGACGGTGATCCCCGGAACGTTGTACGCGCCCGCGGTCGCGCTCAGGTTCTCGACGTTGTGCTGTTCCTCGACCGGGGTTCCCTCGCCGTAGTGGTTGTTCTCGACGAGGAAGATCACAGGTAAGTCCCACGTCGCCGCGAGGTTCGCCGCCGAGTGGACCTGTCCCTGCGCGACCGCCCCGTCCCCGAGAAACGACAGCGCGACGCGGTCCTCGCCCTTGCGATCGATCGTCAGCGCCGCGCCCGTCCCGAGCGGCGGGCCGGCCCCGACGATGCCGTTGGCCCCGAGCATCCCGGCGTCGACGTCGGCGATGTGCATCGAGCCACCCTTGCCGTTGCAGTAGCCCTCGCGCTTGCCGTACAGCTCGGCCATCATGGGCTTCGGGTCGAGCCCCTTCGCGATACAGTGGCCGTGTCCCCGATGGGTGCTCGTGATGTAGTCGTCCTCCTCCAAGGCGGCACAGGCCCCGACGCCGACCGCCTCCTCGCCGATGTAGAGGTGGACGAACCCCGGGATCTCCCCGTCGGCGAACCGCTCGCCCGCCGTGGTGTCGAACCACCGGATCGTGAGCATCCGTCGCAGCGCTTCTTTCCGTCCCGTTTCCGTCTCCAGATCAATGCTTGGCATCACCACCCAAGACGTAACGATCGATATTAATCGTTGGGTGCTATCAATGGACAATATCCCGGGGTGGTACGCGTGTCACCGATCGAGGGCCGTCAGTCGTGGTAGGCGTTTCGCAGATCGCTCGCGAGATCGGCCACCGCTTCACGGGCGCGATCCCACTCGGGGTCGGCGAGCATCGTCAGGAAGCCGTGGATCATGTCGGGGTACTCCAGATGGTTCACGGGGACGCCCGCCTCGTCGAGACGGTCGGCGTACGCCCGCCCCTCGTCGCGCAGCGGGTCGAAGCCCGCGGTCAGGACGGTCGCCGGCGGCAGGCCGGCGAGGTCGGACGCTCGAAGCGGCGAGGCGTACGGGTGGGTGCCGTCGAGGTCGGTTTCGAGGTAGTCGTCCCAGAAGCGCTCCATGTCGCCGCGCGTGATGAAGTAGCCGCTCGCGTTCTCGGTGTAGGAGTCGGTGTCGAACGCGTGATCGACCACGGGGTAGACGAGCAGTTGGCGGGCGAGGTCGGGACCTTGGCGATCGCGCGCGAGGAGCGCAACCCCCGTCGCGAGCGTCGCTCCCGCGCTGTCGCCGCCGACGGCGATTCGGTCGGGATCGATGCGGACGTCGCCGTCGAGGTCGGGGTCGGCGGCGAGCCAGTCGAGGGCGGCATAACAGTCCTCGAGCGGCGCGGGAAACGGCGATTCGGGCGCGCGGCGGTAATCGACGGCGACGACGACACACCCGGCGGCGTTCGCGAGCGCGCGCGAGGCGAGATCGTGCGTGTCGAGGTCGCCGACGACCCAGCCCCCGCCGTGGAAGAAGACGAGCGCCGGTCGTGGCCCCTCGATATCGGCGTCGCGGGGATCGTAGATCCGGAGCGGTATCGGGCCGTTCGGGCCCTCGATAGCCGTCTCGGAGACCAGCCTCACCGGTTCGGGATCACCGTCGGGCACTGTCAGATCGAGATATGTGTCGCGTGCCTCCGGGACCGACTGCCGATAGAGGGGTGGAACGCCGCTCGCCGAGAGGTCGTGAAGCAGCTCCTCCGCCTGTGGATGGAGTTCCGTCGCCATTGCTCTGGTACCGATACCCACGTTCTGCTCGCTAGCTATTAACAGTGCGTGGCCACCGCGATCGGTAGAGCATCGTTCGAGAAAACGGAGAACGGAAGGTAGTGGTCCGTGTTATCGGATGTCGTAAGTCCCATTACAGCTCGCGAAAGCAGGAGAGTGACGATGGATCTCGACGGACGGACGGCGTTGGTCACCGGTTCGAGCCGCAACATCGGCCGGACGATCGCGACCACCATGGCGGAAGCCGGTGCTGACGTCGGAATCACGGCCCGGGACGACGAAGAGGGCTGCAAGGATACCGCACGGGAAGTCGAGGCAGCGGGCAGTAACGCCGCCGTTGCACTCGGCGACTTGGCGGAGCCGGCGGACATCGAAGACATCGTAGGACGGATTCGAGAGGAACTCGGGCCGATAGACGTTCTGGTCAACAACGCGACCGTTCGACCGATGACGCCCTTCTTCGAGGTCGAACCCGCGGAGCTGGATCACGTTCTAGACGTGAATCTGAAGGGCCAGTTCCTGCTGACGCAGCACGTCGTGTCGGATATGCTCGACGTAGGCCACGGTTCGATCGTCAATCTGATCGGTGCGATGGTGTTCCTCGGGAGAACCGGGAAGGCACACTCCTACGGGAGCAAGATGGGGATCGCGGGCTACGTCCGACAGCTCGCCTCCGAGTTCGGCCCGGAAGGCATCCGGGTGAACGGGCTCTCCCCGGGACTCATCGATACGGATCGAGACGAGACGTTCGCCGGCCACGAAGAGGTCATCGAGGCCACGCCGCTCCAGCGGATGGGCACCACAGAGGAGGTCGCGGACGTCTGTTGTTTCCTCGCGTCCGATCGGGCCTCGTTCATCACGGGGCAGGTGATTCACGTCAACGGCGGCAGCTACCCGACGCCGAACGTGATCACGCCCGAGTGAGGGGATCGACGGTGACGCTACGAGGGAATTCTTACGTGACGTTCGGAAGTATGAGGTATCCTCTGGTGCCCACGTTCGAACACACGAGTCGAGTCGATTCACACGGGGTCGCTTGAGCAGCCAATCAGGGCCGGTTAACTGCGATATAGCCCGTGTTCCTTCCCAGTACCTCGTAGACGATCTTCGGGCTTGAGAGCGGGTTCGCGGCCAACACTCCCCCCGAATCCAGGGCCGAACTACCGATCCCTGCTGAACGAACGGATGGAGGAAGCGTAGCTGTCGCTTCAGCGCTCAACGTCTACCGAAGTACCTGCTCACTGTACACGGTGGCATCGATCATCGAAAAGTCCATATACGGGATCTATACTAACTAGAGGTGGTACATACGTGTGTGGCTCTCGATCCGGAGGAAAAGGGAGCTCCGAACGTTTATTCTCCCGGTCGTGGTAGCGGGTAGCACATGTACACGACGGTAGAACTCCGATCGGAGAGAACCACTCTATACCCGCTCTCGGTGGACGCAGTATGAGTCGCGCTCTGCCCGCCTGCTACGGTGGCGAGATCCTCCACGTCAGACTCGACACCGGCGGTATCGAACGGGAGCGGATCGATCCGGCCGACGCTCGGCGCTTCTTGGGCGGGAACGGACTCGCCGCGAAACTCGTTTCTGACCACGTTCCGACCGACGCGGATCCGTTCGACGCCGAAAACGTCCTCGTGTTCGCCGTCGGCCCGATGACTGCTACACCATTTCAGTCGACCAGTCGCGGCGTCGCGGGGTTCATCAGCCCCATGACGAACGGCTTTTTCGACAGCACGTTCGGCGGGAGCTTCCCACAAGCGCAGAAGACGACCGGCTTCGACCTCATCGCATTACACGGCAAAGCCGACGACCTCTCGTACATCTACGTCGACGAGAACGGCGCCGAGTGCAAGGATGCAACCGACCTACAGGGTAAGGACACCTACGAGACGTGCGAGGCGGTCCGCGAGCGCGAGGACGAAGGTTACTCGACGCACGTCATCGCCGCGGGACCGGCGGGCGAGAACCAAGCGCGCTATGCGTGTCTCGTCCACCAAGGTCGTGATCGAGAAGGGGTTGCCGGCCGAGGCGGCGCCGGGGCGGTGCTCGGGTCGAAGAACGTCAAGGCCGTCGCGATCCGGGAGGGTTCGTTCGAGCCCGAAGTCGCGGCCGAATCCGAGTTCCGCGATCTCACGGCCGGCCAGATGGGGCGGCTCATGGAGGAGACCGAGATGCTCCAAACCTACGGGACCTCCGGGCTCGTCAACCCGATCAACGAGATGGGAAAACTTGGCCGCCGGAACAATCAGACCGAACAAACGACGGACGAGAACGCGGAGGCGGTCAGTGGCGAGACGCTCAAAGCGGAGTACATCACCGAGGACACGACCTGCGCGAACTGTGCCGTTCGCTGTGGGAAGCATGTCAGCATCGAGAGCGAGGGGCAGACCGAGGCGAAGATCCCCGAGTTCGAGAGTCTGTTCGGCACGACGACCATGCAGGACGTCTACGACATCCAGCGCGTCATTGAGGCGAACGACCTCTGTGACCGGCTCGGTATGGACACGATCAGTTGGGGTGTCACCGTCGCGTTCGCCCGTGAGTGTTACGAGAAAGGGCTGCTCACCGACGAGGACTCGCCACATCTCGAGTTCGGTGACGCCGAGGGCCTCGTCGAACTCGCGAAGCAGACCGCCCATCGCGACGGGTTCGGCGACATCCTAGCGGAGGGATCGTTCCGGGTCGCGGAACAGCTCGACGACGAGGCTCAGAAGTATCTCCACGGACGGATGGGCCTCGAGTTCGCCGCCCACTCGCCGCGCGGACTGAAAGGGATGAGCATCGGGTACGCGACGTCTACTCGTGGTGGCTCGCACCACGATACCCGCCCGACGCGCCAGTATCAGGGGGTTCACGACGAGACGACCGACGGAACTGCGGAGTTCGCCGCCCGCTCACAGCACTATACCGCGCTCGGGGATTCACTAACGCAGTGCCGGTTCGTGAGCGAGGCGGGCTGGGGTGATCAGCTCAACGAGAAGTACCGTGACGCGATCAATCTCGCGCTCGGGTGGGAGCTCTCGCTGGAGGAGGTCGAGGAGATCGGCGAACGGATCTACAACCTCGAGCGGCTGATCAACGTCGAGCGAGGCGTCGCAAATCGCGACTCGGACACCCTGCCGTATCGAGTGATGCACGAGCCGATTCCTGATGGCCCGAGCGAGGGACTGTATTGTCCGCCGGAGGAACTCGAATCGATGCTCAAGGAGTACTACGCGTTCCGCGGGTGGGACGAGGACGGTACACCGACACCCTCGACGCTCTCCCGATTGGATCTAGCGTCGGAGACCGCTGAGAACCGTAGCTAACTGCGACCGTTCTCGACCCAGTTTGCGACGTTCCTCGATGTTCTCACGGCGATGCCGTGAGCGTCCGAGACGCTCGCTACGACAGCGTCCACCAGTTGGCCGTTAGGCCAACTGTTCGATGTTGTCGGATTCCGACGGAATCCGACTGCCCGAAGAGCTCGCCTTAGGCGAGCTCTTCGATGTTCTCGACGATCGCCTCGGCGAACTCGCTCGTCGCCAACTTCTCCCCACCCTCGATCTGGCGCTCCAGGTCGTACGTCACCCGCCCCGACGAAATCGTCGCCTCGACGGCGTCCCGAACGAGGTCGGCGGCGTCGTCCCAGCCCAGATACTCGAGCATCAGCCGCCCCGAGAGGATCATCGCCGTCGGATTCACCTTGTCCTGGCCCGCGTACTTGGGCGCCGACCCGTGGACGGGTTCGGCGAGACACCGCCCCTCCCCGAAGTTCGCGCCGGGCGCGATCCCCAGCCCGCCGATCTGCGCGCCACACGCGTCCGAGAGGTAATCGCCGTTCAAGTTGGGTAGTGCCAGCACGTCGTACTCATCAGTTCGAGTGAGGATCTGCTGGAGCATGTTGTCCGCGATCCGGTCGTTAACGAC